>NZ_CAWUDL010000073.1:0-34747 GCF_963920945.1 Anabaena sp. CCY 9402-a | reverse complement strand
TACTCATTACTCATTACTCATTACTCATTACTCATTACTCATTACTCAGCACTCAGCACTCAGCACTCAGCACTCTCTAAGAAGCTACTTGAGCCGCAGTCCGAGTCCGTCGTCTTCTACCGTCAGCAACCTTCACGGGTGGCTCATCTGGGATTTGCATCAACAAAGTTACAGAAGGCTGACATTGTAATTCCCGTCGAATAGAACGGTGCAATTCACGCTCCAAAGTACCTTGCAATCCACCCCAGTCTACATCCGGTTTCTCGCCATCTCCAGTGACAAACTCTGACCAACGCACATTGAGAATTTCTTCAATGCGCTGTTGTACCCATTTCTGCACGAGGGATCGGTCTACACTTGTCACCACACCTCGTAGGTGAACTTCTGGCTTGGCCATTAATTTACCTTGCCAATCAATAGCGGCAGCAATAGTCACAATTCCTTCTTCTGCCATGCGTTGCCTTTCTTGGAGAACTTTAGCACTGACCATACCAGAGCTTGTAGTATCCACCAATTCGATACCCGATGGTACTTTCCCTGCTACACGAATGGAGTCTTCTGTTAGTTCGATCACATCCCCATTCTGAATAATCACCATGTTCTCTTCTGGTATACCCATCTTCTGCGCTGTTTGGGAGTGTTTCACCAGCATCCGATGTTCACCGTGGAATGGCACAAAGAACTTGGGTCGAGTTAAGGCAATCATCAGCTTTTGTTCTTCCTGACAACCGTGGCCAGAAACGTGAATACCTTGATCTCTTCCATAGACAACTTTTGCTCCCTGAATCATCAACTTATCGATGGTGTTGACAACAGCAATGGTATTGCCAGGAATGGGGTTGGCAGAGAAAACAACTGTGTCTCCCTGACGAATTTTAATGTGGGGGTGTTCTTTGTTAGCAATCCGGGTCATGGCTGCCATTGTCTCACCTTGAGAACCTGTAGTGAGAATCAGCACATTTTCATCGGGAAGACCGCGAACTGTATGTAAGGGTTGAAACAGTTTATCTTCACACTTGATATAACCCAGATTACGGGCGTGGGCAATTAGATTCAGCATGGAACGCCCGACCACTGTCACCACACGATTATGCTTTCTAGCCAGTTGCAAAATCATGTTGATGCGATGCACGCTCGAAGCAAAGGTAGTGACAAATAATCGACCAGTTGCTTGACCGAAGACTCGATCCAGGTTAGGAAAAACCGCCGCTTCCGAAGGGGTGAATCCCGGTACTTCGGAGTTAGTCGAATCGCTTAACAGACAAAGTACACCTTTTTCGCCGTGTTCTGCCAGGCGTTGCAAGTCAAATTTCTCACCATCAACAGGGGTGTGGTCAATTTTAAAATCCCCGGTGTGAATCACGACACCCAAGGGAGTGTGAATAGCGACGGTGAAGCTATCAGCAATGGAGTGGGTGTTGCGGATGTATTCTGCAAAGAAGTGTTTGCCAATTCTTACCACATCACGGGGAAGGACTGTTCTTAATTCTGTGCGATCGCGCACACCAGCTTCTTCTAATTTCCCCTCTAACATGGCCATGGCGAGTCTTGGCCCATGAATTACAGGAATGTCAAATTGTTTGAGGTGGAAAGCAATCCCCCCGATATGATCTTCATGACCATGAGTTACGATCATGCCTTTAATTTTGTGGCGATTTTCCCGCAGATAGGTAGTATCTGGGAGAACTATATTCACTCCGTGCATCGCCTCGGTGGGGAAAGCCAATCCTGCATCTAATAAGACGATTTCATCATCGTATTCAAAAACGCAGGTATTTTTACCAATTTCATGTAAACCGCCCAATGGAATAATTTTTAGGGTAGGGGTAGATTCGTTTTTAACCATTTTCTCCTGAGGTTGTTTGTTGTTTTAGGGTTAATAAATTCAAACTTATTAATCTTGTATGAATGACAACAATGAGCCTGCTGTTTGTCAGCAGCCAAATTTTCATTAAATATGTAATTTTTGATTCAATAAAAAGGAATTTACATTGAATAATTCATTCTATATTTATTAAATTTTTCAACAGGCGTTGCCATAGAAATTTAGTCACAATTATGCCGATTTAATCGATATACAGTTTTGACAAATAGTAATAATTAGCAAAGACCGCAATAATGATAATTATGATTACATTAATTCGAGTTTTTTCATGACTACTGCTAATTTTTCACTAACACTAGGGTCAGTGTCGCATAATGGCAGACGAGTCGTGCCAACCTCCCAACCTTGAAGTTTTAGTGCCTGTTTAATAGGGATAGGATTTGTAGAGAGAAATAATGCTTTAAACAATGGGAAACATCGTAGATGAATTTTACTAGCAATTTCCACTTGACCTGCATCAAAAGCTTGAATCATCTGTTGGATTTGGTTGCCTACCAGATGAGAGGCTACACTTACAACACCCTTAGCCCCGATCGCTAACAAGGGCAGGGTTAACGAATCATCTCCAGCGTAAATCCGAAACTCTCTTGGTGTCAACCTGCGGATTTCACTGGCTTGGTCGAGATTGCCACTAGCTTCTTTAATGCCTACTATATTCTCAATTTCAGCTAACTGTACAACTGTCTCTGGAGAGAGATTTTGACCAGTACGGCCGGGAATATTGTACAACAATATCGGTGAATCGGGACACGCTTGGGCGATCGCCTGAAAATGCTGGTACAGTCCTGCCTGTGGCGGTTTGTTGTAGTAAGGTACAACTTGTAAAGTACCATGTACACCTATTTTAGCTGCTTTTTGTGTCGCTGCGATCGCTTCTTTGGTGGAATTAGATCCACAGCCAGCGATTACTTTAGCTTTGCCTGCTACTGCTTGCAAAACTTCCACAAACAACTGGTATTCTTCATCCCAACTCAAAGTAGGAGATTCCCCAGTTGTACCACACACCACCAATGTATCTGTACCGTTATCAGCTAAATGCGCTGCTAGTTCTGCCGCTACAGCATAGTTTACACTACCGTCCGCTTTGAACGGTGTAATCATAGCGGTTAAAACTCTACCAAAATCTCCCACCCTTTTTTACTCCTAACTACCTTTTTATATTTTTGTGTCTTGGTGGTTTTTATTGTAATAACCTATTTATGAGTTGTTTACAAGATTTATAGTGCTGTTAGCCGTAGCGCGGCGTTTAGTCGGTGCTGAGTAATGGGTACTAGTTTTTCTCTCCTAAACCCCTACTCCCTTACACCCCTAAGAAACATATGCCTTAGCTGGTTGGAGTAAGTTTTTCTCTACTAACAACTCAGCAATTTGGACTGCATTCAATGCCGCACCTTTGCGAATTTGGTCGCCACATAGCCACAGTTCCAAGCCACAGGGATGAGAAATGTCTTGACGAATTCTCCCGACTAACACTTCATCTCGACCACTGGCTTCTATAGGCATGGGAAAATAATTTTTGCCCCAGTCTTCTACTAATTTTACTCCAGGAGCGTGACTTAAGATTTCCCTGGCTGCTTCTGGGGGAAATGGTTCAGCGAACTCTAGATTAATTGCTTCCGAATGCGCCCGCAATACGGGAACCCGTACACAGGTGGCAGAAATTCTAATTTGTTGTGCGTCAAAAATTTTGCGGGTTTCGTTGACCATTTTCATTTCTTCCTCACAATATCCCGAATCTGTCATAGGGGAGTTATGGGGAAATAAGTTAAATGCTAGTGGGTAGGGTAAAACTTCAGCAACTGGTGACTCTCCTTGGAGAATGGCACTACTTTGGATTTTGACTTCTTCCATTGCTTTCGCGCCTGCACCGCTAGCAGATTGATAGGTAGCGGCGATGATGCGCTGCACGGGTTTGATTTGATGTAAAGGCCAAACTGCCAAGGTCATCAAAATCGTGGTGCAGTTAGGGTTGGCAATAATCCCTTTGTGGTTGGCGGCGGCTTGGGGGTTGACTTCTGGGACTACTAGGGGAACTTCCGGGTGCATACGGAAAGCACTAGAGTTATCGATGACAACTGCGCCTTTTTCCACTGCGACTTTTGCCCAAGCTTTGGATGTCGAACCACCAGCACTAGCTAGGACTATATCAACATTTTCCAAAGCGCGATCGCTCACTAGCTCTACTGGGATATTTTCGCCTTTAAACGGGAGCGATCGCCCCACACTTCTAGCTGATGCCAATAATTTTAAATCCGCTACTGGAAAATTCCGGCTTGCCAGCAATTCCAGCAATTCTGTGCCTACAGCACCAGTTGCTCCCAAAATAGCTACACGATACAACTTTGACAAACTGATTTCCTCCTTCTAAGAGGTTATGGATAATCTATCTTTTGGTAAGATCGAGGATTAAATAGCAGTAACAGAGGTTAAATTATTTTTTTATCTCACTGAATATTTTTGACAGATAAAAATATTGTTTCAATTACATGACATAAGTTAATAGTAAAGTTTACTGTATTTCTGGCTGAAATTTCCCACTAAAATCAAAAAATTAAGTACATTGTACAATGACCTGCTCTAAAGCAGAAAATCTATAGTAGCTTAAACAAAGTCTGTGGGTAATTTCCTCCAGTAAAGTTATAGCGGTAAAGTGTCCAGTCTTTTGCCATTGGCAGTACACTGGATCTCTACTGAAAGGCAGGAAATATGCCTTGTAGATACCTCCCATTCTACCCAAGAGACATCAAATCCAGAAGCGGTAAATCGCATCTTGTGTGTACTTGGAGTCACAAACACCAGAAAATTTAGAGACGAAGCATGAAAGTTACCCAGGAAAAACTTCCCGCTAGCCAAATTGGGCTGGAAATAGAGATTACACCAGAAAGCACTCAGCAAACTTACGAACAGGTTATAAGAAACTTAGCCAAAACCATCAATATTCCTGGGTTTCGTAAAGGCAAAGTACCTAGGCACATATTGTTACAGCAATTGGGCAATACTCGCATAAAAGCTGCCGCACTAGAAGAATTAATCCAAGATGGGATTGAAAAAGCGGTAAAACAAGAATCCATCGAAGCAATTGGTCAACCCCGTTTGCGCTCTTCTTTTGATGATTTAATCAATAACTACGAACCGGGAAAACCCCTGATCTTTACGGCGGCAGTTGATGTCAAACCAGAAGTTAACATAGCGCAGTACACAGGGCTGGAAGCTAAAGCTGAAGAAATCAAGCATGACTCCAATCGGGTAGACGAGGTTCTAGAAAAAGAACGTCAGCAAATGGCCACATTAATTCCCGTAGAAGGCCGTGCAGCCCAAATGGGTGATGTAGCTGTAGTAGATTTTCAAGGTGTCATCGCTAAACCTGAAGATGCAGACCCAGAAGTCGAACCAGAACCAATTCCTGGCGGCGAAGCTAGTGATTTTCAAGTAGAGTTAGAAGAAGATAAATTTATTCCTGGTTTTGTTTCTGGCATGATGGGGATGAATCCTGGAGAAACCAGAGAAGTGTCGGCGCAATTCCCAGACCCCTATGTCAACCAAGAATTAGCCGGGAAACCAGCAATTTTTACGATCACACTCAAAGAACTCAAAGAAAAAGAACTTCCACAACTAGATGATGACTTCGCCCAAGAAGTCAGCGACTTCGACACCTTAGAAGCCTTGCGTGCGTCTTTAGATGAGCGATATCAAAAAGAAGCAGAGGAAAAAACCAAAGCAAATAAGCAAGAAGCCCTGGTAAACGAATTAGTTAAGCACGTAGAAGTCGATTTACCCGAAACCCTGATCGACCAAGAAATCGACACAATGCTGACACAAACAGCAATTAAGCTGTCGCAGCAGGGTTTAGATGTGAGGAAGTTATTTACCGAAGATATCATTCCGCAGTTACGGGAGCGATCGCGCGATGAAGCCATCGAACGCCTCAAGCGGTCTGTAGCTTTACAAGAAGTCTCTAAACGCGAGTCAATTTCACTAACTCCCGAAGAAATCGAAGCCAGAGTTACAGAACTATTAGAGCAGTATGCAGAAGAAGAGATTGACGAAGACAGACTGCGCTCTGTAGTAGAAAACGAAATGTTAACCGAAAAAATTATGGATTGGCTGTTAGACCATTCTACAGTGGAACTTGTACCGGAAGGTTCATTGTCCAACGCAGAGGAAGCTACAGAAACAACTGAACCTGAGACTGAGGCAGAAACATCAGAATCTACAACAGAATCAGGAGTGTAGGGGTGTAGGGGTGTAGGGGTATAAGAGTTAGGAAAATGATGATTTGTAGCTTGGTTTTACACACATCACTCATTTATTAATGAAAAACCTCGACTTGTCAGGGGTGACAACCCTTCGCACAACCGACAAAGACTGGGTTATAAATGCTAAATGAGGAATTGAGTAAATAGACCTATTTTTCTCTGCCCTATGCCCCATTCCCAATAAATAACAAGATTTGTGATCTTACTTGCCTGATACCCTGCTACACGAGAAGAATATAGATGAGGCATAATACACATAGGTAAAATCAAAATTTACTCTATTTCATATCTAGCAGCGATCGCTAGCACAATATCTGTAATCAACCTATCTTTAAAAGTTCTCCTATGCTTGTATCGCAGTCGGCAAACTACCCAATCAGCAGTTTAAGTCAAATCGGAGGAATTTACTCCAATTTGCATGGCATTAGCAATATTGTGCCTATGGTCGTAGAACAATCGGGCATGGGAGAAAGGGCTTTTGACATCTACTCCCGTCTACTGCGAGAGCGAATTATATTTCTGGGAACACCCATCGATGATGCCGTAGCTAACACAATTGTTGCCCAGTTGTTGTTCTTAGATGCTGAAGATTCAGAAAAAGACATACAACTTTACATTAACTCTCCTGGCGGTGCTGTCTACGCAGGCATGGCAATCTATGATACAATTCAGCAGATCCGTCCCGATGTTGTTACCATATGTTTTGGATTAGCCGCAAGCATGGGGGCATTTTTGCTAACAGCAGGAACTCAGGGTAAACGTATGTCTCTACCTGATTCCCGCATCATGATTCACCAACCCCTAGGTGGCGCGCAAGGTCAAGCAATTGACATAGAAATCCAAGCCAGAGAAATTCTTTATATTAAGGGTATGTTGAATCAGTTATTGGCTCAACACACTGGTCAACCCTTAGAAAGAATTGAAACAGACACTGACCGCGACTTCTTTATGTCGGCAGAAGAAGCAAAAAACTACGGTTTGATCGATCAAGTCATCTCCAGACAAAATCTTCCCACCGCAGGGGAAAATGTCACCATTGTCAAATAAGAGGCTGGTATGTCTA
Source organism: Anabaena sp. CCY 9402-a (assembly GCF_963920945.1). Classification (NCBI taxonomy): domain Bacteria; kingdom Bacillati; phylum Cyanobacteriota; class Cyanophyceae; order Nostocales; family Nostocaceae; genus Anabaena; species Anabaena sp. CCY 9402-a. The sequence goes on along the minus strand of NZ_CAWUDL010000073.1, from coordinate 27,543 downwards.
AGTACGACTCCCATTTAAAATGTTCGTTTTGTGGCAAGTCTCAAGAGCAGGTGCGTAAGTTGATCGCAGGACCGGGAGTCTACATCTGCGATGAATGCGTTGACTTGTGTAATGAAATACTAGATGAAGAGTTACTAGATACTAATGGGGCGGCGGCGCAACCAGCACCAAAATCAGAACCACCTCAAAAACGTCGCACCCGTTCTTCCAGTCTCTCCTTGAGCCAAATACCCAAACCTACAGAGATAAAAAAATACCTAGACGAACACGTCATAGGTCAAGATGAAGCCAAGAAAGTTTTATCAGTTGCCGTTTACAATCACTACAAGCGGCTGGCGATATTACAAGCTAAAGGCAGTGGCAAAAATGGTGCTGATGATGCCGTAGAACTGCAAAAATCCAATATTCTCTTAATTGGCCCGACTGGTTGTGGCAAAACTCTCTTAGCCCAAAGCCTCGCCAAAATTTTAGATGTCCCCTTTGCAGTTGCTGATGCCACCACTCTGACAGAAGCAGGGTATGTAGGGGAAGATGTCGAAAATATCCTACTACGACTACTGCAAGTAGCTGATTTGGATGTTGAAGAAGCGCAGCGAGGCATTATCTACATCGACGAAATCGATAAAATCGCTCGTAAGAGTGAAAACCCTTCGATTACCCGCGACGTTTCCGGCGAAGGTGTGCAGCAAGCCTTACTCAAGATGTTGGAAGGCACAATTGCCAATGTTCCACCCCAAGGCGGACGTAAGCACCCTTATCAAGACTGTATCCAAATTGATACCAGTAATATTCTATTTGTTTGTGGCGGAGCTTTCGTAGGCTTAGAAAAGGTTGTAGAGCAGAGAGGCGGCAAAAAGGCCATAGGCTTTGTGCAACCCGGAGAGGTGCAAACAAAAGAAAAGCGGGCAGCAGATGTACTGCGTCATCTCGAACCGGATGATTTAGTCAAATTTGGCATGATTCCCGAATTTATCGGACGCGTACCAATGGTAGCGGTGGTAGATCCCCTAGATGAAGAAGCTTTAATGGCAATTCTCACCCAACCACGCAGTGCCTTAGTCAAGCAGTACCAAAAACTGCTGAAGATGGATAACGTCCAACTAGATTTTAAACAAGATGCCTTAAGAGCGATCGCGCAAGAAGCCTATCGGCGAAAAACTGGTGCGAGAGCTTTACGCGGTATTGTAGAGGAACTCATGCTAGATGTGATGTACGAGTTACCATCCCGTAAAGATGTAACTCGCTGCACTGTCACACGAGAAATGGTTGAGAAGCGTTCAACAGCTGAACTCATAGTACATCCATCTTCATTACCCAAACCAGAATCAGCATAATTACTAATTCGTAATACTCGCTTTGAGAGTATTACGAATTATTTTGACTATGGACTCTTGAAAAATGCCTTATGTAAATGTTCGTGGCGTTGAGCATTATTACGAGTGGGTGAAACAGCCATCTGATAATTTGGCAAAGCCTGTGATGGTATTCATTCATGGTTGGGCTGGTTCTGCTAGGTACTGGAAAAGTACAGCGAATGCTTTAGTAGACCAGTTTGATTGTCTACTCTATGATATGCGTGGATTTGGGCGTTCTCAGGGTAAACCAACGGTTGTCCAAGCCAGTGAGTCTGTTGCTGAATCACAGTCAAGCCAAGAAAAATTTCAGGCAATTCAAGAGCTAAGTTATGAGTTAGAAGAATATGCTGAAGATTTGGCAGTTTTATTAGATGAATTGCACCTCCAGCGTGTTTATATTAATGCTCATTCAATGGGTGCTTCTGTTGCGGCCTTGTTTTTTAATCTTTATCCCCAACGAGTCGAAAAAGGCATTTTAACTTGTAGTGGGATTTTTGAGTATGACGAAAAAGCCTTTACATCCTTCCATAAATTTGGGGGTTATGTAGTTAAATTCCGTCCCAATTGGTTAGGAAAAATACCATTTGTTGACAGGATGTTTATGGCGAGGTTTTTGCATCGTCCCATCCCAAAATATGAGCGTCAGGCTTTTTTACAAGATTTTCTCGACGCTGATTATGATACTGCTTTAGGTACTATTTTTACTTCGGTAAGCAAGGCACAGGCGGAATTAATGCCGCATGAGTTTGCTAAGTTACAAGTGCCGACTCTACTAATTTCCGGGGAGTATGACAAAATTATTCCGGCTCAAATGGGGCGACAAGCAGCAGCATTAAATGAAAAGGTAGAGTTTTTCATGATTCCTAATACCGCGCATTTTCCGATGTTGGAGGATGCAGGGACTTACCTGCGGCGCGTGCGGGAGTTTTTACAAGTTCCAGTGCGGTGCTGAATGGTGGGTGGAAAGTTTACCCACAGAGAAGTTCGAGCCGAGGAAGCCTAGGCTCGAAACTTGGGGAGGCGCATTCGCGGAGCGTCCCACAGGGAAGGCGCAGAAAATAGATTACAGTTACTGTCATTATCTAATCACTTTTAGATGCTGTACTTCATTGATCTGCGTATTATTACATCGATTTCAAGCTAAATCGAACAGTAACAATTCTGTACTAATGTTAGTACCAATCTCTAACTTTTCTTCGCCATTAATTTGTACGCCATCACCTGCTCTTAGTTCTTCCCCATGCAAAGTTGCAATACCTTCAGCAATTTGTAACCAAGCATAACGATTTGGTTTGACGTGATAATTGACCACATTACCAGGTTCTAAAACAGATGAGTAGATATCCACATTTTGGTGAATAGTTACAGCACCATCACGTCCATCTTTAGCCGCAACTAAGCGGAGTTGACCGCGTTTTTCTTCTGCGGAAAAGGCTTTTTGTTCATATCTGGGTGAGAGTCCTTGCTGATCAGGTAAAATCCAAATTTGCAGCAGGTGTAGTGGCTCAGTTTGGGAGTGATTAAATTCACTATGCTGAATGCCAGTACCAGCACTCATTATTTGCACATCACCGGGACGAATGACTGAACCTGTACCTAAACTATCTTTATGCTCTACCGCACCTGATAGCACATAGGTGAGAATTTCCATGTCACGATGACCGTGGGTAGGAAATCCCGCACCCGGTGTAATGCGGTCATCATTAATCACTCGTAGGGTGCGGAATCCCATCCGATGGGGATCATAAAAACTGCTGAAGGAAAATGTATGGTAACTATCAAGCCAACCAGTTTGACTATGACCGCGATCGCTGCGACCATGAACTAGATAGTTAATTGTATTTGGAGACATGAATTTACCTCACTTTTAAATTAGAGACTAGGCAATGAAAAAATTTTATTTTTATGAGAAATTTATGTAACTTTTATCTTTTAAATTACTAAAGTTTGTTGTCTGAATTTGAACTATCTAAATAGTAAGATACATCCATACAAAATGAAAAGTACGCACTGAAAAGTGGCGTACTTACCAAAAGGATACTATTCAATACGATTCCGATAATTTGCCGAAATAACAACGCCTATAGAGATGTTGCAATGCAACATCTCTACAAAAGCAAAAATTCCCCAAAAATATTTATCTCAGCGCAGCTTTTTGTTGAGTTTTCACGCCAGATACACCATTCCCTTCCTTAACTGCTGATGCTTGTAGATGCGCCTCTAAGAACCACAGCCGCTTGTCAATGGTGCGGGAAATTTCAGTGTATAGGTCAGCAGTATCAGCATCGCCTAAATCATCAGTTTTAGCGATCGCTCCTCGGATATGCTTGGCATAAGGTGCAAAGCGGTCTGCTAAGGCTGCTACGTGTTCTTGACCATCCAAAATATCAAAGGGATATTCTGGCAAAATAGAATTTTGAGCAGCTGAACGAGCTGTACCAACAGCATATCCACCTAAAGCTGTGACTCTTTCTGCCACCATATCAACAAACTCTTCCAATTCGCCTGCTAGTTCATCAAACAATTCGTGTAATTGATAGAAATCAGTCCCTTTGACATTCCAATGAGCTTGTTTAGTTTGAGTTTTCAAGTCCAAAGTAGCTGCTAAAGTTTGGTTGAGGATAGCGACGATTTGCACTCGCACTTCAGCCGGAATGTCTATACGGGTGGGGTACAGACGTGTTGATAGAGTATTTTCACTCATTGTTCTACCTAATGGCTTGTCAGAATTCACTCTATAGATACTATTGCGAATAGCGTGTTGTGCGAAACTTCCTGGCGATAGATAGCGATTATGACAGGAAGGATGCCAATGATGGATGGCTAAAATAGCTGAATGTGCTATGTAATGGTCATTTTAGCCATAAATTTAGCTTTGATGGTTATTTATGAGACTAAATGTACCACTAAATAGGCGATCGCAGATAGTATCATTTTGCAAGAATAGGGAAGTGTCCCCAGTCCCCTTAAATTTTCACTTGTTCTCTGTATGTTCTGGGTGTAATACCTATTAGTCTACGAAAGACATTGGTGAAGTGACTTTGGCTTTGAAAGCCAACTTGTTGGCAGATTTTTTCTATAGATTGATTACTTTGAGCTAAGAGTTTTTTTGATCGCTCAATTCGGCAATTCATCACATACTGATGTGGTGCAAAGCCTGTTGATTGTTTGAACAGGCGCGAAAAATGGTACATACTCATATCTACTACCGCCGCAATCTCTGCCAAAGTTAAATCTTGGTTGAGGTTATCATTAATGTAGGCAATTGCTTGTCTGAGTTTCCAGCCAGAAAGACCTTTATCCCTAGAGTAATGAAGACTTGTTTTATTAGCTGCACAATAATGTTTGAGCAGGTGAACACAAAGTGTATTGGTCAGAGATTCAATATAAACACGGCTACCATTACCATGAGATTCTAGTTCTGATTTGAGTGCTAACCCAATGTGATGAATTAATTGATCTGGTGCTGCAAAACGTGGTTTAATTTCAAATTCTTGCCAATCACCTATTTCTATAGCAATTCGTCTCAAAAAAGCTGGTTCTAGGCTAATGATGATAAACTCTGCTGCCGATTGCCAGCGTGATATGTGATTGATATGAGCAGGAATAATTGCTACGTCTCCGTTGACTATATTCTCTTGTTGAAAATGTCCGTTAAATATTCGCTCTGCTTGGATAACTTGCGGCCTTAAGCTAATACTAATAACGTGTTGTTGAATAATATGTTCTGGAGTTTCATGGATAGGCTGTTGATGAACATCAAAACGTAACCCTTCCCATTGGGAATGGTAACTAGAAATCAGGGGCGATCGCGGCAGAATTTCCCCATAGGAATCTTCTTGAGCTAGATCAACACTCAGGATTTTCTCTTCCGGCATCATTCTCACCCACAAGTTTTTAGGTTTCAGTGTAAAATTTATTCAATCTCTCAATCAGCTTGATGATACTTTGTTAAATCAAGTATTTATGGGAATTTATCAATAAAATAATACTTAATCGACTGGAAATTTACTGGTTTAATATATATTAAGATATTTTGCGTAATTTTGTTACCAAAAAGATGGGTTATTAATGATGAATTACTATTTTATTTACGATGGCAACTGTAATCTCTGCGTGACTTTAGTGCAGTTACTAGAAACTCTAGACCAAGGTAAAATATTTCGTTATATCCCCATGCAGGATGAGCAAACCATTGCTCAATGGCTTATCACATCTGAAGATTGTCAACAAGGAATGATGTTAATTGATGCCAATATGCCTGATAGACGTTGGCAGGGTAGTAATGCAGCTGAAGAAATTGGGCGATTGTTGCCCCTTGGGAGCATTTTTGTGGACGCATATCGAGCTTTACCGGGGGCAAAATGGGCAGGCGATCGCTTCTACGCACAAATCCGCGACAATCGTTACACCCTGTTTGGTAAACGCCCCAGTACCTATCAATCAGCTTATTGTGTTGATGATAATTGCAGAAGTTAGAGGACAGGGGAAGCAGAGGGAGAAAATCCAATTCCCAATTCCTAATCACTCGGTTTATTAAACACTTCTAAAATCTGGCGGCAAACTTGTTTCAGTCTCTCTGTAACCTCGATAGAAGGGATAGACTCCCCGACAAAACTCCAAGTTTCTACTGTAGAAAGTCGCCACACCTCACCTCGATGGTCAAACCCTGCTACCTCTAAGCCAATTGCTCGTCGTGATTTCGTGATGGGGTCTTGGTGAAAGCGGATTTGAATTAAAACACTGCGACTGCGCCAAGATTTACTAACACCTGGAAAATGAAACCCTATATCTATAGAATCTGGATCAACTAATTCTCTGGTGTCTGGGTCATTTTTCCAGGGTTTTAAATCTGATTTGGCATCAGGAAACTCGAATTTGAACAAGTTAACTGCTGTAGCAATCTTGCTGGCGAGTTCAAGGTTGGTTGCCTGTTCAGCTGCATTCACGAAAAAAACACTCCTTGATGTGGACTGAATTAAAGGTGGGGAGTGGGGAACTCGGGGCCCCCTCTGGGGATAAGGGGTAATGGGGATTAAGTCAATTATCCAGTCTTTAGCCTCTAGCTTCTAGTCTTTAGCCTTTAATTAAGTAATTGTACTTAAAATTTTTACCAAAATAGCTTATAATGAGCTTTTTGTGGAAGAATGTCAACAGACATATCAAAAATTTTCTTCAAAATCATTTGCTAGTAGGAACGATAAATTACCTTAGCGATATAGAATTACACTGTGAATCAGCAAAAAGAAACCAACCAATTTCAGTGTATGGCGCGTCAACGCTCAATTATTTCATTACTTCTCGTACTGGTAGCAACATTTCTAGTTAGTTGCGGCAGTCCTACTGCCACAGTTGCACCTCCAACTTACACATCTGCTCAACTTGATAAAATTCAGGTACACTCCCCTGAAATTCAAGCTGTGCGCGATCGCGCAGACGAACTGAAAACCCTGATTCAAAAAGGTGACTGGATCAATGTGGGTAATTTTATCCACGGCCCTATTACAGAAGCTAGGTTGAGCATAACTTATATCACACCCAACCTACTCCCTAAAGAACAATCCGCAGCCCGGCAAATCAACAAAGATTTGCTCAGTCACTTGGTTAAAATCGATCAGGCAGCTAGTGCTGGTAATACTCAACTGGCCTTAAGTAATTATCAAGCTGCTTTTGCAGATATTGATAAATTCATTCAACTGCTGCCTGAAACCAGCAGCGAATCAGAGGCTAGCTAGGATAGGGGATAGGGGACAGGGGAGACAAGGGAAAATTTTTTCTCAGTTCTCAATGACCCATTCCCTATTCCCTCTCTCATAAGTAAAAATCATGGATGTAGCGATTATCGGTTGTGGCGTAGTTGGGGCAGCGATCGCCTATGAACTCAGTCAAGTTCCAGGAATCAAAATTACAGTATTTGACAAACAGCCCCCAGCACAAGCTTCTACAGGTGCAGCACTGGGTGTTTTGGTGGGGATAATTAGCCATAAAATCAAGGGGAAGGCTTGGCAATTACGACAAACCAGCATCCAACGTTATGAAACTTTAATTCCTGAACTGGAAGCATTAACAGGGCGTACCATCCCTTTTAACCGTCAAGGTATTCTCAACCTTTGTCTAGAAGACGAAAACTTAGAAGGCTGGGAAAAGTTAGCAGAAGTGCGTCACTCCCAAGGCTGGAAGTTAGAAATTTGGGATAAGGCTAAACTCAAAGATATTTGTCCGCAAGTTAATCACCCCCAAGTTATCGGTGCTGTCTACTCTCCCCAAGACCGCCAACTTGACCCCACTGCATTGACTTTGGCTTTGGTTGAAGCAGCCCAGCAAAAAAGCGTAAATTTTCAGTTTGGTGTCAATGTTTTAGGTATATCCAGTCCAGAGAATAGCAAATGTACCTCTGTGGAAACAACAGCAGGTAATTTCACCGCCGATTGGATAATTATCTCGGCTGGGTTGGGTTCTACTGCATTGACAGCACAGTTAAATCAAAAAATAGATATTCGTCCTGTACTGGGGCAAGCCTTGCACGTATCCCTAGGGCATCCATTAGGCAAATCTGACTTTCAACCAGCCATCAACGGTAGTGATGTGCATATTGTCCCGATTGGTGGCGACGACTACTGGATAGGTGCAACAGTAGAGTTTCCTGTAGATAGTGATGAGATTTTAGCCAATCAAGAATTATTGGAGTCAGTAAAACAAAAAGCGATCGCCTTTTGTCCAGAGTTAGCTACAGCCAAAATTATTCGTACTTGGTCAGGTTTACGTCCCCGTCCCGAAGGTCGTCCAGCACCAGTTATTGGTGAATTACCAGGGTTTAGTAATGTTCTGTTGGCGACTGGACATTATCGTAATGGGGTTTTACTTGCTCCAGCTACAGCGAGCATAATTCGAGAACACATAATTCGTAATTCGTAATTCGTAACGATACTCCCCCTGTCCCCTGTCACCTGTCCCCTGTCACCTTCTCCCCTACAGTGACTCCATTTCTAACCAGATGACCATCTTCCATGTAAATAATACGGTCGGCGATATCTAAAATGCGGTTGTCGTGGGTAACTAGTAAAATGGTACAGCTTTGCTCTTTGGCTAGTTTCTGCATTATTTCCACGACATCGCGACCAGATTGTTTATCAAGGGCTGCTGTTGGTTCATCTGCTAAGACAATTTTAGGCTGACTGACTAAAGCACGGGCGATCGCCACCCGTTGTTTTTGTCCGCCTGATAAGTTATCTGGGTAGTAATGTAGTCTCTCTCCTAATCCCACTTCTTCTAAGATATGTTGCGATCGCTTCAGCATTTCTTGAGGTGAAATTTTCGCTTGCACTTCCAAACCCATACGGACATTTTGAATTGCAGTCAAACTACCATGCAGATTATGTGCTTGGAAAATATAACCGTTATTGCGTCGCGCTTGGGTTAACTGTTTACTACTAGCACCACAAAGTTCTTTACCTAATATTCGCAAGTTACCCGACTGGGCAGAACGCAAACCACCAACTAAAGTCAACAACGTAGTTTTCCCAGAACCCGAATGACCTGTCATAATCACAATTTCTCCTGCATTAATTTCCAGGTTGATATTAAATAAAACCTGCTTTTGGAGTGAACCACTACCAAAGTAATGATCCAAATTTTCAATAAAAATCACAGGTTCAGAATTATTAAAAGTCTGCATCATACTAATTTATATTTAGTCATTAGTTATTAGCTTCTCTACCCTGTCACCTGTCACCTGTCACCTGTCCCCTTCCTCAAAACATATCCGCCGGGTCAGCCGCTTGCAATCTCCGAGTGGCGATCGCTCCTGAAAAAGCACACATAATTATTGTTAAAAAGAAAACTATTATGGCTCTCACTGCGGTCATATATATTGGTAAATTTGTCGCCTTTGCAGCCAACTGATATAGTCCCAAGGGAACAATAAATCCGGGAATGAAACCCAATGCTGCTAATATAATTGCCTCTTCAAAAATCACACCCAATAGATAAGAATTAGGATAGCCCATTGCTTTGAAGGTAGCGTATTCTTTCATGTGGGCATTAACATCTGTTGAGAGGACTTGATAGACAATAATGACACCCACCATGAAACCCATTGATACACCTAAACTAAAAATAAACCCAATGGGGCTTTCTTTTTTCCAATAGTCTTCTTCAAATTTGATATATTCTGCACGGGTTAATACTTTGACATCTTCACTTTTTAAGTACGCTTTTAAAGCTGTTGCTACCTGCTGGGTGTCATATCCTGGTTGAATATTAATTAAGCCTAAACTAATACTTCCTGCTTGTCTTCTGGGGAATAAACGCAAAAAGTTTTCATCGCTGGAAACTAAAGTACCATCAGCACCGAAGGATGCTCCTAACTGGAATACGCCCCCAATGCTAATAGTACGTTTATCTACTTCTGTGGTGACAAGTTTACCTGCATCAATTTGCTGAAAAACTTGTTCATATTCTCCTCTGGCGGCGCGGTCAAAAAGAAAGGTTTCTGGTAGTTTAATCTTATCTAGCTGACTGTTAACTTCTGGTAGATTCAGGGCTACTTGCTCAGGATTAAACCCAATGGCTTGTACTGTAGTTTTCTGGCGAGTTTGGGGATTTTTCCAAGTAACTAAACCGATATACAGGGCTTCTGCTGACTTTACACCCGGTACATCCGCAGCTTGTAAGAGTCGTCGCCGGGAGAAGGTCGCCAAATTTTGCATATTCCGGCTTTGGGGACTGATTAATATAATGTCTGCCAGGAAGGTACGATTAAGGCGGGTATTGCTGTCATACAAGGCATTTTGAAAGCCAAGCTGCATAAAAATTAGGACATCGGCAAAGGCAATACCTGCTAATGCAACAAGTAAGCGACTTTTGTGATGGCTGAGTTGTAACCATCCGAGTGGTGTACGCCGTTGGAGTTCTAGAATTAATCCCATCACAGTTGAATCACCGCCTTGATTTGCAAATTGGTAAATTTAGCAGCTTTATCGCTGGAAGTTTCATCTAGTTGTACATGAACTTCTACAACTCTGGAATCAATATTTTCACTGGGGTCAGTGTTAATAATATTTTGTCGTTGAACTTTCCAACCAATCCAATCTACTGTTCCTTGTAATTGTCCTGGGAGAGAATTACTTGATATCTGCACCTGTTGTCCGGGTAAGACTTTGTTAACATCGCTTTGGTAAACTTGCACTACTGCATACATTTGGTTAGTTTGCCCAATTTCTACGATGCCGTCGTTAGATACTACTTCACCTGCACGGGTATGAATGTCAAAGATCACACCATCTTGGGGAGATTTAACATAGGTTTGGGCTAGATTTGCTTGAGCTTGTTTAGCAGATGCGATCGCCCGGTTAACTTCGGCTTTAGCTGCGGCTATATCTACGGGACGCACTTCAGCTATTTTGTCTAAGGTGGCTGCTGCTGCACTCACTTGCTGGTCGCCAGTGGCATTCATTCTAGCTAAGGCGGTTTTGGCTTCGCTGATTTGCCTGCGTCCAGTGGTATCAATTCTTTGCAGGTTGGCTTTGGCTTCATTCCACTGCTGGATAATGGTATCTACACTTAACCTTTTGCTGTCAAATGCAGATTGGGAAATTGCCCCGTCAGTATAAAGTTGCTGGTAGCGTTGAAATTCTACTTGGGCGTTTTTTAATTCTGCTGCTAATCTTTTAATGGTGGCTTGTTGGGCTGTAGTTTCACCTTGCAACTGGGCTTCTAACCTAGCAACTGTTTGCTGTTGTTCTCTGTCACTTCCTACTGTCTGTGCCTGTAAGCGGGCGATTTCGGCTTTTTGGGCTACTATTTCGCCATCTTTAGCCCCCAACTGCACTTTTTCTAAGTTTATCTGGGCAACTTTCACCGCCGCTTGGGCTTCTTGATATGCTGCTTGTAGGCGATCGCGATTATCTAAAATTGCAATTACCTGTCCAGCTTTTACCCTGTCCCCTTCTTTAACTAATAGTGTCTCTACCCGACTCCCTTGACTAGATGAGGGTGCAGAAACTTTAATTACCGTTCCTTTTGGCTCTAGTCTACCCAAAGCTGTCACCGTTGTGACTGGCGGTAGGCTGACTTGGGTAATTTCGCTAGCACTAGAAGATTGTGCTTGACTCTGCCAAAATCTATAACCATTAAGTCCGGCGATCGCAAAACCTGTAGCTGCTGCCAGTATGATGAATGGGCGAGAGCTAGGTTTGAAAAATGCGGAACTTTTAGCTGCTATGTCGCGCACCATAAGCCCTCTTTCTTTCGTATGCTAAATAAACTATTTAGTTTAGTTACCTAAAACTAAACTAAACTGTCCATTACAATAATGTCAAGGGTCTTCTGGGAAAATAAAAGACTAGATGCCAGTATTTGTTCCTCACTCTCCACTCCCGATGTCCAAAAGATGCGAAAAAAGAAGATACAAACAGAAGATAAAGTAGACGCTATCCTTGCTGGTGCGATGCAAGAGTTTTTGATACACGGTTATGCTGCTACATCAATGGATAGGGTGACAGCCGCCGCAGGTGTTTCTAAAACCACTGTTTACAGTTACTTTCAAGATAAAGAGGGATTGTTTACCGCTTTAATTGAACGACTTGCAAAGGAAAAATATCTTGCAGTCCAAGACCCAGAATTTTTACAAGGAGAACCACAGCTAGTTCTACGCCGCCTAGCAAACCATATTTTGGCTCAAGTCCATCAAGAACAAGAGTTGTTAAACTTGGTGAGATTGATTATTGGGGAGTCTGGCCGGTTTCCCTCTCTAGCAAGGGTCTTTGTCAGCAATATAGATAAGCCTGGCTTGGATTTGGTAAGTCAGTATTTTACTGATCATCCAGAACTGCAATTACCTGACCCGCAAGTAGCAGCACGTATTTTTCTGGGGACATTGATACATTTCACGATTATTAACAGTATGCTGCATGGTCAAGATATTCTACCAATGGAGCGCGATCGCCTCATTGACAACCTAGTCAAATTGATGACGATAAATCTCTCAAATAGTACGTCTACTAATCAGTATTCTGGGACTAAGCAGAAATCACCTAGACGCAAACGCAATGCTTCGGGTAAGTTTGAGATGGACTATGGCAATGAGCCTAAGCAATTAAGGTCTATTAGATTGACAGATGCAGCTTGGGAAAAGTTAGCAGAACTAGCAGCTAAACATAACTTGACTCGTACTGAAGCCATTGAAATTTTTGCTCGTCAAGGCTTTGTAGAGAATTATGAGCCAGACATTTCAGGGTTATAGTTGCCGAATGTATGTATATACATGGAAAAATGTAAAACTTAAAGTAAATACCTTCTATACCTTCTATGCCTTATTAAATGTATATACATGGAAAATTTTACACGTTAGTTTTGACGGTTCGTAGTATTCGCGTAGCGTCCCGCAGGGAACGTAGAGAGGACTTTAGTCCTGATTTTTCTAAAGACTAAAGTCCTTACTACAAAAAAAGCTTATCCCTCAATTCAAACTTGATGACCTACTACTCCCCACTCAGCACTCAGCACTCTTTTGCTTGTTAATTGGATATTGTTTTTCAGCCATTTGTATAAGTTCTTGAGGCGATTTTTGCCGATTAACCATCAGACGAGGAATTTGATAATAATTGTTGATGCAAGTGTGATTTAACACTTCATTGTTATATAAATATCCCGTAAGATAATATCTAGAAACATATAATGCTACCTGTTTATTAGTAGCTCCATAGGGATAGGCAAAGTGAGATGCTACCTTTTGTTCTGGGTCTAAATTTTGTGTACATTGCCTTAATATTGTCCTAGCTTGTACAAGTTCCCTAAGTAACTCTCGACGTGATAGTTTAGTTAAATCTTTATGCTTTAACCCATGAGATTGAATATCATAAAAACCCTTTTGTAACCCTGCTCTTAACTCTTGACATCCCAAGTGAGTTTTACTATTAATTCCAGGTTTAGCTAAATTGCCGGGATTGATAAATAAGACAACTTTTATTTTTTTACTATATTTTTTTTCTAGCTTCGATAAGATAGGCAATAATTTTGTATGTACTGATTTATAACCATCATCAAAAGAAATCATGATGGGCTTTTGTTGGCGATTTTTAGCTGGGATTTCTTGGGATTTAGTTAAGAAAAAATCATATAAATCTTGAGTTGATAAAAACCAATAATCATTAACAACTAAATAGTCTAACAGTTTCTCTAGCTCTTGTTTAGAATACTGCATTTCATTAGTGTTGAGAGCTAGGGTAGTATTTTTCATGTCTACAAGGCCATGAAATCCCAAAATAGGCACTGTCGGCTCAGTGTGATTTAAGTTAAGCACTGCTAATGAGATGACAGAAACTAGACCTAAGCTCAACGGAAAATTCTGGGGTTTGGAAGTTTTTAATGATGCTTGTTCGTGTTTATCGGTCATTTTGGTAGTTTTTTTGTACCCAATCCAGAATATAGCAATCTTAAAACATTCGTAAAAAAAGAACCCCGAATTCTTAAAAAAGTCGGGGTTCTGAAACTTAGTTAACAATCACTTGAAAATTAAATCCAAACGTTGCTGACTAGCTTGCAATGCTTCTTTAGGGTAACTTTGACCCAGTACAACAGCTTCAACTGCTCTACCTATGCTATCTGAGATGCGATTATAACCAGGAAAAATAGGACGACTGCGCCCATATTTTGCCTGTTCTAAAAATACCTTAACTTGTGGCAATCTCTGCACAAATTCTTGATATTCTGCACTTTCACGGGACTTTAAATTAATAGGTAAATAACCTGCTGCCAATGCGATCTCTGTTTGAAAATCTTCACTCATCGTATATTCAGCAAACTTAAATGCAGCTTTTTGGCGTTCTGGTGTTGTCTTAAAAAAGAAGAGATTTTCGCCGCCAATACTAGTAGCTGGATTTTGATTCACAGGTAGCGGAAACACACCAAAATCAACGTCAGTTGTCTGCAATTGTCCTAAATTCCAAGGGCCATTGATTTGCATTGCGACTTTTCCTGACAGTAGGGGATCTGTCTCATAACCCCGTTCCGGGCCAGATAGCATTGTCGAACCATCTTCGACTAGATTACGCCAAAATTGCAACGCTGCGATCGCGCTTTGATTTTCTGGTAACATCACACCTGCTGCACTGTGTCCATCCCCACTTACCAATTCGCCGCCACCACTCCACATAAATGGTAGCCAAGTAAACACTGTAAATTCTCCCTTCCCCAAAGGCAGAAACATTCCATACTGGTCTACTTGTCCATCACCGTCAACATCACGAGTTAATTGCTTGGCAACTTGGCGAAACTCCTCCCAAGTGCGGGGTATTGCTTTGATACCTGCGGCTTGAAATAAACTCGGTCGGTAAAAAATGCCCACATTATTCGTAGCAAATGGAACTGACCAAAGTTTGCCTTGGTATTCCATTGATGAATATAGAGTTGGGTCAATTTCGTCTTTGATTGGTGATTTGGACAGCATCTCATCCACAGAAATCAATGCACCTAGTTCTACTAATTGACCTGTGATAGTGGGATTAAACCACAATAAATCAGGTGGTGCATTACCGACGACAGCCGCCAAAATCTTTGGCATTTGCTGATCTTGCTGTCCCACATACAGCGACTCTACCTGAATATTAGGGTGAGTTTGGTTAAATTTATCTACCAGCCTTTGCAATACATCCCGGTTAGCCGGCGGATTTACCCCATGCCAAAAAGTGATATGAGTAACTTTTCCGGCTTCCACTCCAGACCGCATAGCCTGACATCCGCTTACAGCTAGTATCCCGACTAGCAGTAACAGCAGTAAACGACGAAAATAATATTGCAACTTTCTTCTTCTTATTTTGGATTTGCGACTGGTGGAAAAAAACCGCATAGGAGATTTATTCGTAATTCGTAATATTCAACGGGTTCTATTTGTAGAAATTGGATATTAGTCCTAAATTTTGTAATTTTCTACAAAAAGACTACCCCTACATGGGGACAAAGCCAAGACCCTTAAGGTTAATCTTCTTAACAAATCCCTCATCCCCAATATTTGCTTTTGCATCTTGACAGAAGCTATGTATATCCTAGTCTATTGGAGAGTGCAGAAATAATTTCAGCTTATGGCAGGTCATAGTAAATGGGCAAATATTAAACGCCAAAAGGCAGTAGTTGATGCTAAAAAAGGGAAAACTTTTACACAGTTATCCAGAGCAATTATCGTGGCTGCGAGAAACGGTGTCCCAGACCCAGCAGGGAATTTTCAACTACGTACAGCTATTGATAAAGCTAAGATTGCAGGTATTCCTAATGACAATATTGAAAGAGCGATCGCTAAAGGTGCAGGTACATTTAGCGGCGATAATCATAGCTTAGAAGAGATTCGCTACGAAGGTTATGGCCCCGGTGGTGTAGCAATTTTAATCGAAGCCCTCACCGATAACCGCAATCGCACGGCGGCTGATTTACGGGTAGCTTTTAGTAAAAATGGTGGTAACTTGGGTGAAACTGGCTGTGTAAGCTGGATGTTTGACCAAAAGGGTGTATGTATAGTCCCAGGTGTTGTGGATGAAGACCAGTTGTTAGAAGCATCTCTAGAAGGTGGTGCTGAATCTTACGAAATGACAGAAGAAGACACAGCCGAAGTATTTACCGCCATAGCCAATTTAGAAATCCTTAACCAAAGCCTCAAAGACCAAGGCTTGACAGTCACTGAGGTAGAATTGCGTTGGATTCCCAGCAATAATATAGAAGTGACAGAACCAGACCAAGCGCGATCGCTCCTCAAGTTAATTGATACTCTAGAAAGTCTTGATGATGTCCAAAATGTCACCTCTAACTTTGATATGTCAGAGCAATTATTAGCTGTAAGTATGGCTTAGAAATCGCTATTGCTGAAACTTTTACTATGGAATTGGTTGAGGTAAAAACCATGAAACGGGATGAAGTCCTGGCAATTCTAACTGCACACCAAGAAAAGTTACATGAATTAGGAGTAAAATCCCTTAATTTGTTCGGTTCAGTGGCACGGGATGAAGCTCGTCCAGATAGTGATGTAGACTTTTTAGTGGAGTTTCATCGACCGGGTGGATTGTTTCAACTTTTTCAAGTGCAGTATTATTTAGAAGATATTCTAGGGTGTTCTGTAGATTTGGGAACTCAGGATGCTTTGAGAGAACATTTACGAGAACCTGTACTCAAGGATGTCATTCGTGCCTTCTAGAGATTGGCGACTTCGCATTCAAGATATTGTGGAATCTATTACTGAAATTGAACAATGTACAAGTAATGTAAGCTTTGAAGAATTTGAAAAAAATCAAACGCTTGTCAAAGCTGTTCTCTACGATTTCGTAGTGATTGGAGAAGCTATTAGGAGTGTACCTCATGAAATCCAGTTACGGTATCCTCTCATTCCTTGGCGTTTAATGGCAGGTATGCGAAATGTTGTCACGCACGAGTATTTCCAAGTGAACTTGAGTAGGGTTTGGGCAACGATTCAAGAGGATCTACCTTCGTTAGTGCCACACCTATTAGAAGTGTTGGAGAACGAAGGATTGGGAGAATAGTTAAACAAGTCCCTAATCGCCTATTTTTCTTGCACTGTCAAAGTGAAATTATAAAATCCACTTTTCCATGTAATTAGGAGAAAGTCTGATGACTCATGCACCATCAAAGCTTCTCACTTTCGAGGATTTTCTTGCTCAATACCGCGACAATCCCCGCTACGAATTGTCTGACGGAGAACTAGTTGATATGGAACCCACAGGCCCCCACGAAACCGTTAGCGGTAAACTAGCGACCAAAATTGGTATTGCCATTACCAACGCACAACTCCCTTGGTTTATTCCTAGGACTTGCCTGATTCGCCCCTTTGCTGATGGTATGACTGCCCGTAGACCAGATATTATTGTCCTGGATGAAACGGTTCTCCCCAGCGAACCCCTTTGGGAACAAGAACCTATCATTACCCTCGGTCGCTCGGTTAAACTAGTGGTTGAGGTTGTTAGCAGCAACTGGGAAACTGATTATGCCCGTAAACTCGAAGAATATGCCCTTTTAGGCATCCCTGAATACTGGATTGCCGACTATCGAGGACTCGGTGGAGTTGCTTTCATTGGTAGACCCAAACAGCCTACTTTCACAGTTTGCCAGTTGAGTGGTGATGATTACAGTCAGCAGCAGTATCGTCTGGGTGAAGCGATCGCTTCTAGTATCTTGCCAAATCTGCAACTGCGACTTGATGAAATCCTACCTCGTTAAACACAATCGTTACACAACTCCCTAAACACCTATTTTTCCTGCACAGTCAAAGTGTAATCGTACTTAACTCCAGGTTTGAATGCACCAACCCAAATCTTATAAACTCCAGTTTTCCATTGCTCATCGTCGATACTAGCATCCTTACTCTTACCAGTATCATCACCACAACGAATAGTCTTATCGTCTGGCCCCTTAATTAATAAAGTAGTATCGTTACCTCTACTGTTGACCAGGACTTTCAAACGGGAAAAATCTTTTTCTAGAACCATGATGTGATCTGGTTTAGGATCAGCAAAACCAATACAGATATTTCTATCGCGATCGCGGTTACTGATCGTTGACAAAGAGAAAGAACCGCCAGTAAAACCAGTAAATTTTGCCTTTGCAGCTTCAAACCCTGGTAATAAGTTGAATTTACCGAAATTTGGCATTTCTGCAATGGCAGGGGAAGCAATCAGAGCAGCAGACAAAGCCATAAGCCACCCGCCACGAAAATTCAGCCAAGGGCGATAATTTTTCATATTAACCTGCCAAATATGCTTTTATAAGAATAAAGATATATACATATTCTAATTAAAAAATTTCGGTTAAATAGCATAAAAATGTGACACATTTCTATGTGCCACAATTGTTATTTTTGACAGAATTGTAAAATTAAATCATGCTCCAGAATTAATTGTTTATCTTCTTCATCTAAGTATAAACTTACTAGGAATGAAGTTCTAGAAAAGCTGCACCTTTGAGCGTTCCTGCGTCACTACCATAACTGCTGAAGGTGAGCGATCGCATTTGGTCAAAAAATGGTTTACCAAGGACTTCCAAGAGCTTAAGAATAGGTAACTGCCGCTCTAAGAAATCGTGACTTTTATTCCAGTCAAGATACACGTAACCTTGGTTTGGTTCAGGAATCGCCGCAACACTATTTTGGAAATTACGGTTTTTCATGAAAGAATTATCTTTATTCGTAAAAACTTCATTCATGGTTTCTAAGTCAGAGGTAAAGATTTCATAATTTTCCAAGGTTGTATGTAAGCCTTTAACGTTAGCTTCCACGGTGAATGCGGGTCTATCTTGAGCATCAGATTTTTTAGTAGCAGCAATTAATTCTGTCCAAGCAACAACTTTTTGCTGATCCAAACTCAGAGAATTAGTGTTGAGTCCTTGAGAGGAGGCGATCGCATCTAACCGCGCAATCCCTTCTGGAAAACTGTCTTGTTTCTCCGCCACAAAAATCCAGCCAGGAGCAGTTTTGCCAGCACGGGGTATGAGTCCTAGCGCATATTCCCCTTGTACCCAGCTAAATACATCCTGTGTCAAATTAATACCCCAGGTTTTTTGGATGGCTAGTAATGGTTGCTCTAACCGAGAAATCACATCTGTTCCTGAACCAGAGATGGCTGTTTTAGCTTGCGTCCAGAGTTTGGCTAAATTGCTGTCACCCAAATTATCTAAATGAGAGCCAGAAATTACCAAGCCTGCCGATGAGGGAATGTATTGCAACGCACCCACAGGCTGAGACAATGGAGAGGATGGAGGTTTAACTTCCGACGTAGTGATAAAACTAGTTTCTGCTAACAGTCCTTTGGAGTTTAATGTCAGAGATGTAATTTGACTATCGTAAATTGGTTCTGGTAGTTCTAACCCTTGCCATTGCGCCAAGGTGGGAAGATTGAAGAAAGTCACCGCCACAGCACCTTTTGGCAGTTGTTCGATAGCTTTTTGGTATTGGGGAGAACTAGTCAAACTCAAATCAGGTGCTTGGACATTATTAATTGCATCCCGCAGCACTCTAGCATCATTGGCAAACAAAACAAACTGATCTACCACCGCACTAGCTAAGGGTTCTAGCTTTGGTTGTGCATCGTCATAAATGAGCTTTGCACCGTTATATTCCTCCGTTGTGAGGTTTGCTCCCGCTAACACCCGCTTGGAGAATAACAACTGTATAAACTCGCTACTTTTTGCTGGCTTCTCCGTAGCTAGAGCCATCAGATACCCTGGTTGCTTGCCATTTTCAGGATCGCGGTCAATATCTAGGGTGGTGACAGCCAGTGTAATTTCATTTCCTAGCCAGGGTTGAATATCTTGCCGATAATCTAGACCACTCTGAGCCAATAAACTGGTTTTGAGTTTAGATATTTCTCCCGCACTTTCCAAAGCCTGCAATCGGTCGGGATTTACCAGTAATGACACCGTAACAGGTGCAAGTTTAGACACGAAGATCGCCGCACCAGATTGAGAAGTAGAAGCAATCAGGCTCACTGGACTTTTGGTAAAAAACCAGTAACCAGCTGCGATCGCCACAATCACCAGTGCGATCGCACCAGCTACGATAAAACCAGAGAATGAACGTTGTGTATTTACAGTAGACATATCTAGCACAAAGGTTTACATAATTGGGCATGGAGTATTGGGTAATGGAGTCACTCCCCCCCTTATCTCGCTACTCAGCACTCATTACTCATTACTCATGACTCATCACTCAGCACTCATTACTCATGACTCATTACTCATCACTCAGCACTCATCACTCCCTACTCCCCAGTCATCACATTTTCTGTCAACATGAATAATATAGGATTGTTTACAAAAACGACATGACAGGGAATATTTCGGGTCAACCCATTACTCAAGTTAGTGTAGAAGAACTCGCACAACGTCTTGCTAATAATGATGCAAGTATTCAGTTAGTAGATGTACGTGAACCACAAGAATTAGCACTCGCAAAAATTGACGGTTTTGTTAACTTACCACTGAGTGAATTTACCCAGTGGTCAGATCAAATTCCCACCATATTGAATCCTGATGCTGAAACCTTAGTGCTATGTCATCATGGCATCCGTTCCGCCCAAATGTGTCAGTGGTTAGTTGTTCAGGGTTTTACTAATGTGAAAAATATCTCAGGTGGGATTGATGCTTATTCAATCCTAGTTGACAGTTCTATTCCCCAATATTGAGCAGGGGAGCAGGGAAGCACTGGGGACAAGGCAGGTAGTCCCTCAATGCTTTTTAATTTTGACCCTTCACTTCGTTCGAGGGCAAGATGCAAGAATTTTGAATTAAATCGCCCCATACCCGGAAAAATACGTATCTAAAAATACAATTTACTTGATGAATCTATAGAATAATACTGAAAAAGATAAATAATAGTTGGAATTAAAAGTTTTCGACATAAAAATGTGCTAGACCAATAGCAACTGAATACTTTCACGTTATCTACTAAAATAGAATTAAATATTTATTTCGCTAATTTAATTAGTCAATCTTAAATTTTTAGTATTCAAATTCAAAAACTTTTTTAAAGCTTGAATAAAATTTGCTCTCAGTCAAACATACTCTTATGCAAGTCCAGTTGACAAATCGACAACAGCATATACTTTGGGCAACGGTACGTCATTACATAGCTACAGCAGAGCCTGTGGGTTCAAAAGCTTTGGTCGATGAGTATGACCTGGGCGTTAGTTCAGCCACCATTCGGAATGTGATGGGTGTCCTAGAAAAATCGGGGTTACTTTACCAACCACATACCTCGGCGGGGAGAGTACCGTCCGACTCCGGTTATCGCATCTATGTTGACCAGCTAATTACACCCTCTCTGCGGGACACGATGCGAACGGATACTTTAACCAAAGATGTAGAACAAGCTTTACAACAGCGTCTCCAGTGGGAAGACTGGAGTATGGAAATACTTTTACAAGGAGCAGCACAGATTTTAGCTAGCTTGAGTGGGTGTATTAGCTTGATTACCATGCCCCAAACCCACACAGTAGTTGTGCGACATCTGCAATTAATGCAGATAGAAGCAGGACGAATCATGCTGATTTTGGTAACAGATGGTTATGAAACCCATTCCAAGCTGATGGATTTACCACCAACCAGAACAGAAACAAAACCCGACTCAGAAGTAATTGATCGGGAGTTGCAGATTGTTTCTAACTTCTTGAATAGCCACTTGCGAGGGCAGAGTCTACTAGAAATCAGCAATTTAGACTGGAGTAAGTTAGATCGGGAATTTCAACTTTATGGAGAGTTCTTAAAAGATTCCGTCGCTGAATTAGCGCGGCGGACTCTTGCACCAACTGCTACTCAAATTATGGTGCGGGGTGTGGCGGAAGTTTTGCGTCAGCCGGAATTTTCCGAACTCCAGCAAGTGCAAACAATTCTCCACCTGCTGGAAGAAGAACAAGAACAACTGTGGCGATTAATCTTTGAAGAACCAGAGGGAGAAGAAAGCACCAAATCAAAGGTAACGGTGCGGATTGGCGCAGAAAACCCTCTAGAACCAATTCGCACTTGTACCTTAATCTCTTCTACCTATCGCCGGGGTGCAGTCCCATTAGGGAGCGTAGGAGTTTTAGGCCCAACACGCCTAGATTACGAAAGTGCGATCGCAGTTGTCACGGCTGCTGCTGATTATCTCTCAGAAGCCTTCAGTTAATCACAACAAATCATGGTCAGAAAAATTGCTTTTGGGGTGCTGTGGCTAGGACTCATCGTTTATGCTTTTGTCTTTGCGCCTCCAGACCGTCCCGATACTTTTGAGTTAATCAAAAACTTGTCTACTGGTCAGTGGCAAGGTATAAATTCCCTAGTCATAGTGTTATTTAACCTCATGGGCATTTGGCCGATGATTTACAGTGCGTTGTTATTTACTGACGGTAGAGGGCAAAAAATACCCGCTTGGCCGTTTGCAACTGCGTCTTTTGCTGTTGGTGCATTTGCAGTGTTACCTTATTTAGCTTTACGAGAACCCAATCCCCAATTTACAGGCAAAAAGAACGCCTTGATTAAGCTGCTAGATTCCCGTGTGACTGGTGTATTTCTCGCCTTAGCAGCAGCGATTCTAGTCACCTATGGCTTACGATCAGGCGATTGGAGTAACTTCATCCAACAGTGGCAAACTAGCCGCTTCATTCATGTCATGAGTCTAGATTGTTGCTTACTTTCTCTATTATTTCCAGCACTGCTAAGAGATGATATGGCGCGTCGTGGTTGGCAAAATCAGCAGTTATTCTGGTTATTTGCGGTGATTCCCCTATTTGGTGCGTTAATTTATTTATGTGTACGTCCCCCTCTCCAAGAAACAGTAATACTCCCACATGAAAAATCTCAAATTGAACTGCCATTAAATAGGATGAATTAAAGGTTTGTAGTAAGGACTTTAGTCCTGTCTACTTTCCCTAACAGACGCAAGCAAGTAACTTGTCTTACAGAGATACTACACTCATGAGAAAGGGCTAAAGCCCTTACTACGAGCTTGTTTTA
Organism: Anabaena sp. CCY 9402-a; assembly: GCF_963920945.1. Taxonomy (NCBI): domain Bacteria; kingdom Bacillati; phylum Cyanobacteriota; class Cyanophyceae; order Nostocales; family Nostocaceae; genus Anabaena; species Anabaena sp. CCY 9402-a. The sequence goes on along the minus strand of NZ_CAWUDL010000073.1, from coordinate 4,708 downwards.
TTTCTCTACATTAATTAACATAGTTTGATTTATTCCCAAGATATATCGAAACAACTTACAATTTCTGTAATTTTCAGGAACAGTTCACCTGCAAAGGGTAGAAATTAATAACATCAAAAGGTAAGATTCCAGAATTACAAAACTACTTACAGCTATTGTGTATATGGAATCTTTACTATTCGATAGTTATTAATACTTATGTTGCTAGGTAATGACAATGAAATATAATCTACGGATTTTCTTATTATTATTAAGTGTATTAGTAGGCTCTTTTAGCACTGCTATTCATACAGTTGTTGCTCAAGAGATAACTATAAATTCTATATCAACTCAATCTCATTCTCAACTGCTGAACCACTCTACAAAATCAGCAGCCAAAAACGTTAAAGATGACGAACTACAAGCTTTTTTTAATAGCAAATACGACTATTGGGATGCCCGTGTTTTAGCAGATTTCTGGGGAGAGAATGTAGCAGATGCAAAAGCTAGAATGGGTAGAAAAATTCTCTGGGGTCCAGAAAATGTTTCTATTCTAGAACAGTTTCTTGTAGATGCTAGGGTGGAAGCACTCCGATACGTCAAACCAGCCCGTTCCGGTGATTCCAGTCCCTACAAATTCTATAGAGATTCAACATATAACTATAATGATGCGGCTACACTGGCGAAATTTTGGGGTGATAGATCGCCTATAGATGCTAAACTTCGCATCGAACGCAATTTAATTTTAGGCAATGATGAAGTAATTCAACAAGCTTTACAACAGGCTCGTTCTCAAAATAGATAAATTATTCTATTCGTATTTTTAAATAACGACAGGGTGCAGCAAGCACCCTAATTTTATGGAAAACTATGTCTGAATTAAACTGGAAAATTGGCTTTGAAATTGAGTTAATTTCTCCCAAGGGACTCAGCCGAAAAGATTTAGCGCAATTAATAGCTAACCAACATGATGGCTTAGTGCGTCGCATTTTTTATCCCCAGTCTGAACCGAGTCAAGTACCGGGAACTCCTTTATTCCATAATCTCACCTTGGGGTTTGAGGTGATTGATCAGCAAGGATGTTTGATAGCGCGCTGTGTAGACGATTTAACTCTGCAAGACGACTTAGACAAAACTCAAGCACCGCAACCAGGATGGTATCGCATTGTCAGCGATGACACCAGACTGCTGCAACTAATCACCTGTAATGCTGATGCGGCTGCACCCTTGGATGAAGTTCTCCAGCCAATTGCTAATTTATTTGCTACTGATTTAGAAGCAGGAGTAGGGGGAATGGTACGTATTGCTGATCATATCGGCAATCCGATCGCGATCGCAGCACCCCTACCAGGAGAACGAGAACGTCCTTGTGAACTAATTACACCACCTATCGATACCAACCATCTCGAACGTCTAGAAATTCTCTTAACATCAGCACGTTCTCTAGGGTTTACAATTCCGGCTGAGGGTGCAACTCATCTACACTTTGATGCTACGCCTTTATGTTCTACCAGGGTTTTTGCTAACTTAGTTAATCTTCTATGGACACATGGGGAAAATTTAAAAGTTTTGGTAGGTACTAACCCCAAATGTAGACGCTTGGGAACATGGGATGAAGATTTATTGATATTAATCAATGAACCTGATTTTTGTGAATTATCTTGGTCTGATGCTAGAGAATATCTTGTTAAATTACAGTTGACAAAATACTGTGATTTTAATCTCAAAAATATCATTCATCAAATACCTGAAAAACACACTTTTGAAGCTCGTATTTTCCCTACATGGATACATCCACAACCTGCAATTGAAGCGGCAGCGTTGATGGAAGCAGTCTTAAATTATGCCATAGCAGCACCCAAAATAGAGCCAATTGCACCCCTTGCATGGCAATTAGAATCTGTGCAAAAGTTTCTACAAAAACTACCTATGAAAGAATATTTTCGTCAAGTTTGGTTGTCTCGCGCTGCTAGCGTTGATAGTGACTTGTTGGAACAGGGTGTAGGGGTGTAAAGAAAGTATCTGATTTTAGTTCTCTCTGTGAATAGCTAAGTACATAGACAGAATTAATTACACAATTTTTTCTGTCACCTGTCACCTGTCACCTGTCACCTGTCACCTCTTCCCTATCTCTATCAATGAATCTAATTTCGCCCAACTACTTATCTTGATTCACACTCGCGCTTAGTCACAAAATGACGATAGCGAAACATCGCTTCTAACTGCGCTTGTACTAACCAACCGCTAACAAATTCTATTGTATCGCCTCCAGGCATAATGTAGGAAATATCATCAGTCAGCTTGGTTTTGTCACCTTCTGCTGCGAATTGATGGCGATGTATCCAAGACTCAAAAGGCCCCGATATTTGTACATCAGTAAATAAATGGTATTTTTCGCATTCAGTGTGACGCGCTAACCAAGTTAAGGGTAAAAGTCCGAGAAATAGACGAAACTCTGTAACTGCGCCTATTTCTAGTCCCCCCTCACGGCGAATTACTCGTACAGGTTGCCAAGGTGGAGTCAGTAGTTGTAAGATATCTGCTCGTTCGTGGAATTTCCAAACTACTTCCACTGGCGCGTTAATAACTGATGAATGTTGAAAGTGCAGCATGGAAAGAAAAACCTAAAATCTAGCCTTCATACTCGGTATCAATTTCAATGTCTAGGGTATCTTCATCCACTCGGACATATAAGATATTGGGACGACAGCAGACTTGACAATCTTCAATATAAGATTGCTGACCCCCAGCACTCAAGTCAATAAAAGTTAAGTTTGGTTCACCGCAGTAAGCACAATAAAATTCAGCTGTGTTTTGCATTCACTTGTTAACTATAAATTTAATGGCTGGAGTTCCTTGGGGAAATGACTAGTAGCTTCAGCCAAATGCTTTAGTAGTGTAGACTGTGGCAGTGGCCCTTGCAAGTGACTCCAGGGCAATATCTGCTCATGTGACCAATGACTGTGGACGTAGAAATCTAAATCGGGAATTTGTCCTTTGAGTTGTTTAAAAGCGCGTTTGTAGCTTCCGAGGGAGTCGCCAAAGTTGCGGGTAAGTTCAAGAAGTTGGGAAATTCTGCGATCGCCTCTCGATATCAAAGCTTGTATAATTGACCAATTATAACTTTCCGGGCGAAACTCTATCCCTTGGGGTTTAAGTTGTTTTTGCAACGACTGCAACCGCTTTTCAGCCTGACGATTCACCCCAAACCATTGAAATGGTGTATGGGATTTGGGGACAAAGGTACTGCAACCAAAAGTAAGGCGTAGTCCCGGCGCAGCTTTTTTAATACTCCGCATCATCCCTACCGTTGCGTCTAAATCTTCCGGTTCTTCTCCCGGAATACCTACCATTCCATAGAGTTTTAAGCTTTTCAACCCACCAGCTTTAGCGTTGATAGCCGCTTGGATAATTTCATCGTTATGTAGCTTTTTATTGATGATTTGGCGTACTTTTGCCGAACCACTCTCTACAGCTATGGTAAGCGATCGCGTGTCTCGTTTCGCTAAAGTTTTGGCTAACTGTTCCGTCACTGTATTAGTCCGCACTGAAGCAATACTCAACCGTACATCATCATATTTTGGCTGACTAATATAATCCAATAAAGTCTCAAATTCTGGATGTTGCGTTACAGATGCACCCAATAAACCCAAGCGATTTGTTACTTGTAAACCTTTCTCAATGGCGGGAATTAACGAACCTTCCAGACTCGCTGTTCTAAAAGGTAAAGTCAGATAACTAGCTAAACAAAAGCGGCACATTTCTGGACAACTCCGCACCACTTCCACCATATAAATATTTTCCCAAGCCGCCTTTTCAGTCACCACAGTTGAGGCTGAGAGGGTGTTTCCCCGATAAGTTTGCTTCTGCACCACTGCGGGAATATCAGAAGAAATTGGTTTAATAGAACTAATTCCCCCATCTACTGCGTGATATTCCACTGCATACAAACTAGGAACATAAATTCCAGGTATTTGTGCAAGTGATAGCAGTTGAGTTTGTCTAGAAGCATTTCTCACTTCTTTGTAAGCTTCAATCAAATTACCCAGTAAATCTTCCCCATCCCCTAATAAAATGACATCAAAAAAATCAGCAAAAGGTTCGGGGTTAGCTGTAAGAACTGTCCCACCACCAAAAACAATGGGGTGAGAATCATCACGATTAATTGCTCTAATGGGAATTTCTAGAGATTCCAAAAGATTTAAAATATTCACATAATCCAATTCCCAAGAAATTGAAAATCCTAGAATTTCTGGCTGTCTTGGAAGTGGTTCGGAAGTATCAGTAAATAAACGACTTACCTGCACATCACTACGCATTGCCAAAGTTGCCCAGACTACCTGATAGCCTAAACTAGTGATACCGACTGTATACTCATTAGGGAAAGCGAATATCAGTGGTATAGCGTTGGTTTCTGGCGTAGCAGGGGTAAATAACAGGCGTTCAGCAGTAAATAAAGAAGATGTCACAGGTTTTTAATAAAGGCATATCTATCTATATTTAATTTTAAGCCATAGAATTACAAAGTTTAAAGCTAAAGTTGTCCCATTAGCAAAAATAATCGGCCAAGCTTGGAGATAAATGCCATACATTAACCACAAAAAAAGACCACTCATGAATGTAATCAGCATCACGTAAGAAACATCTTTAGCTGATTTTGTGCGCCATGTTTGAAACTGGAGTTTAGACTAAATCGGTCATGTTCAAGAAAAAAAGGGAGTCTGATTGA
>NZ_CAWUDL010000072.1:0-35019 GCF_963920945.1 Anabaena sp. CCY 9402-a | reverse complement strand
AAAATTCAAAATTCAAAATTCAAAATTCAAAATTCAAAATTCAAAATTCAAAATTGAATCACCCCTGTCACCTGTCACCTGTCACCTGTCACCTGTCACCTGTCCCCCTAACCATTTTCAATGCTGCTAACTGCGCTTGGGCTTTGTGCAGAGATTCGTACCATTCTTTTTCCGGGTCACTGTCGGCAACAATTCCAGCACCTACTTGTCCCCAGACGGTTTTGAATGGGGCGTTGGGGGTTACTAGTAGGGTACGGATTAAAATATTTAAGTCTAGGTTGCCGCGCCAATCTAAATAACCGCATGAACCGTAGAATAAGCTGCGGCGCACCGGTTCTAGCTCTTCGATGATTTCCATGCACCTGACTTTAGGACAGCCTGTAATTGTACCACCAGGGAATAAGGCACGAATTAAATCAATGGGTGTGCAATCGCTCAATTTCCCTGTAACATTGCTGACGAGGTGCATAACGTGGCTATATCTTTCAATTGTCAGCAATTCGTCAACGGTGACTGTTCCCCATTCACAGACTCGCCCTAAATCATTGCGTTCCAAATCTACCAGCATGATGTGTTCTGCCCGTTCTTTGGTGTTGCTGAGGAGTTCTTTAGCTAGTTGCTGGTCTTGTTCTGGAGTTATACCACGCGATCGCGTGCCGGCGATCGGTCTGGTTTCGGCTTGTCCATTTTGTAGTAAAACTAATCTTTCTGGTGAACAGCTAATAACTTCACCCCAAGGTGTACGCCAATAGCTAGCAAAGGGGGAAGGATTAATTTTATGTAAGGCTTGATAAATTGACCAACCACTAGCTGAGGTAGTGGCGGCAAATCTTAAAGATAGGTTCGCTTGAAAAATATCTCCCGCCTGAATATATTTTTTGGCACGGTTAACGGCGGTTTCGTAATCTGATTGAGATGTAAAAAATTCCGGTGCAACAGGGTAATTAGTGATGGGGGTGATATGCTGCGGTGAGTTTTCTGGATCTATTTGTCCTAGACGCAGTTCCAACCCATCAAGACCAACCGCATCGCTAGCAGCTAACCATAAAACTTGTTGGACATGATCCAAAACTGCAAAAGCATCTGGTTCATACCAAAAAGCTACAGGAAACGGTAAGGGATCAATTTTTGTCTGGGGTAGCTGTTCAATTTCCCCAGCTGCGTCATAGCCAAGCCATCCCAGCCAACCGCCAGTGAAGGGGAGTTGTGGAGATGGGAGAGAAATTTTATCTTGTTTCTCCATTCCCCTAACTTGTAACAAATTCTCCAGCAAACCGAAAATATCACCCAATCCTGGTGTCCACATCTGCGGAACTCCATTTATTATTCTGGGTGCGCCTGCACAGATAGAATAGCGACTCAGTTGGGGTTGGTTCGTGGGTGTGGGGTAGGGACTTTCTAGGAGGGTGGCTATTTCAGATGTAGTGTTGGAGTGAAATAAGGCAGAGAAAATTTCCGAACCAGTACGATTTTCTAATGGAAGCGATCGCCAGTGCCACATAAAATGTTATATTTGTTGCCTATTCCCCTAAAGTTGATTTCCTAAAACGATTCTTACTCCCCAAAATAGGGTGAGAGTTGCGATCGCTAACCAGTCCCATGATTTTAAACGTAAATCATGCCACGGAACTCGGTGTTCGTTAGGACTGGTAAAACCGCGTACCATCATCGCACTAGCCATTTGTTCGGCACGTAACAAGAGATTTTCTAATAATCTTTCGGCGACAATCAACCAGACTTTGAATCCACCTTTTAAACCTAACTTTTTCCAATTAATTGCCCTAGTCATCACAGAACGGACTAAATTCTGTACCTCTTCTAAGACTAGGGGAATAAACCGCAATGATAAAGTTAGGGTCAAAGTAATTTCGGTGACGGGTATCTTAAATCGCCGTAGCGGCTGCATGAGGCTTTCTATCCCGGCGGTAATTTCCTCTGGTGCAGTTGTCAGTAAATACAAGTTAGTGCTGTAAATAACAGTAAATATAATCGTACTTAAGCGCGTTGCTAAATCTATAGAACGGCGAGTAATTTTCACCGGGCCTTGATGAAACAGAATGTAATTATAGCTTTTGCTACTTTTTACCTGCTCTTGAACAACTGGGGAATTATTATTATTGGCTAGTGGGGCTAAAACTTGAGAGTTAGCTGGTAGACGTGGCTGATAATCTATACCCAATCCATCAGGACTGATAGCTGAAATCATGAACACTAAAAATGTCAGTGTTAACAGCCAACCCATTTGTTGTTGCCAGACACGCCGGGGAATTTTAGCAGTTAAAGTAAAAATAATTAATAGTGCTACTAATAGTATCCGCCATTGATTATTAGCAAAGCTGTAGCTAGTCAGAAAACTCATCAACCAGATAAACTTGACCCGTGGATCAAGTTTATGTAACCAAGTTTGTGGCTGTTCTAGGTATAGTCCTAATGGAAGCGATCGCAGTAAATCCATTTTTCAGTGCTGAGTGCTGTTAGCGGTAGCGGGGCGTTTAGCCCGTGCTGAGTTATTGAAAGTTAAAAGTTTACACTAATGAGAATTTAAAGGTTAGTAAATTTTCAAATTAAAGTTTAGTTTGAACTTTTGATCCTTGACTATTCTGCCGTGATATCCAGAACTTAGCACACTTTATTTTCCCCACTCAGCACCCCTCACTCCTCACTCAGGACTCAGGACTCAGGACTCAGCACCCCTCACTCCTCACTCAGGACTCAGCACTCAGCACTCCTCACTCCTCACTCAGGACTCAGCACTCAGCACTCCTCACTCTTAAACACGAGTTGCACGGTTAAGATTACCGCTTTCCATATCTCGGACTTTCTTACTCCGCCACAATATGCGAATGGGAGTACCTTTAAACCCTAGTTGTTGGCGGAATTGTCTTTCAATGTAACGTCGGTAGTTGTCATTAAAGCGTTTAGCTTCATTGACAAATAAAGCAATAGTTGGCGGTTGGCTGCTGACTTGTGTACCGTAATAAATTTTACCTTGTCGTCCACCGCGTGAAGTTGGGGGAGAATGCCATTTCAACGCATCTTCCAAAACTTCGTTAACCACTGATGTACTAACGCGGCGTTTGTGTTCTGTGGCTGCTTGAGTTACCAACTCTAAAATCTTTTCTACCCGTTGTCCGGTTAAAGCACTGACAAAAATTGTCTCTGCCCATTCTGTAAAATGTAGCCGTCCTTCCATATTTTTTTCGTAGTCGTAGATAGTATAGGAGTCTTTTTCGACTGCATCCCACTTATTGACGACGATAATACAGGCTCGACCTTCTTCAATAATTCGCCCAGCTAATTTTTGATCTTGTTCTGTTACACCATCTAGGGCATCTAAAACTAATAAAACCACATCAGCGCGGCGAATTGCTTTAAAAGCGCGGTTAATGCTAAAAAATTCCGGGCCATATTCGACGTTTTTCTTTTTGCGAATCCCGGCTGTATCTATCAGGCGATAGGATTGTCCATCTCTTTCGATAAAAGTATCGATCGCATCGCGGGTTGTGCCAGAAATCGGGCTAACAATAACTCTTTCTTCACCCACAAAAGAGTTGAGTAAGCTTGATTTCCCGACATTAGGCCGTCCGACGATCGCAATTTTTATTTCATTGCTTTCTGCTACATCCGCAACAGTGGGGATGTGTTTGATGAGTTCGTCTAATAACTCACCTGTACCGTTGCCATGAATCGCGGAGAGGGGGTATGGTTCTCCTAGGCCTAGTTCCCAAAATTCAGCAGCTTGAATTGAACCCTGTTCAGGGGATTCGCATTTATTCACTGCTAGAAAAATTGGAACTGGTTGTTGGCGTAACCATTCGGCAATTTCTTCATCTGCCGAATTAGGGCCAGTTTGACCATTAACAACAAAGATAGCAGCAGAAGCTTCTGCCAGGGCTGCTAAAGCCTGTTGGCGGATCAGGGGCAAAAATTCGGTGTCATCATTAAATACCAAACCGCCTGTATCTACTACTAAAAACTCGCGATCGCTCCAGTAAGCCGGCATATAAGTGCGATCGCGCGTCATACCCGGTTCATCATGGACAATCGCCGTTTGTTCCCCGGCGAGTCGATTAACCAGGGTGGATTTGCCCACATTTGGGCGACCGATAATTGCAACAATTGGCAGTCCCATAAACCAAGGGTAATTGAGAGAAAGGCTAGTATATCACATCTCTCATTATAGGTTACAGGTGATAGGGGACAGGTGACAGTGAAGAGGTAGGAGGGGACAGGTGACAGGGAAGACTTAGTGAACTTTCACGCTCATTAATCAATATACCGTTTCCTAATCACATGAGGTATATCATAGCCCCCTCCTTGCTTGCCTACGGTGTACACACATCTTTGTGCTAGGTGCAAAATGTGGTTTTATCCCCCTAAATCCCCCTTAAAAAGGGGGACTTTGAATCTAATTCCCCCCTTTTTTAAGGGGGGTTAGGGGGGATCAAAACGTTGTAGGGCTTGGTAATTCGACTTGTGTGTACACCGTAGCACTAAAGCGAGAACCGCTATACCTGCAATTCTTAATTACGAATTACGAATTACGAATTACGAATTATGCTTCTATCCCCAAGGTGATTTACCGCGAAATTTAAAAAAATAGCATAGCAGCAGAACTGGCAGTTACGTCACAGGAGATTACATCTTGAGAAATCGTAAGTGGCTGCTCACAGCCAGTCAACGAATCTTTCAATACTTGCGGTGGTTATTTTTATTAATATTCTGTATCTTACTATACGCCAAGGTAATTGAACCAAATTGGATTGAGATCAAATCTTTACAACTGACTCTCCCCCATCTCGCATCAGAATTTAACGGCTATCGAATTGTGCAGATTAGCGATATTCACCGCGACCAATGGATGAATACGCGGCGTTTAAAGCATATTGTCCACCTAGTTAATCAACAACACCCGGACTTAATAGCCATTACCGGGGACTTAGTAACGCGTAACTTACCCCGATTAATCCCATCACTGAAGCCAGCCTTAGAGGAACTTACACCACGGGACAGAACCGTTGCTGTTTTAGGTAATCATGACCACGAAAACGACACCAAAGCCATCATTAAAATACTCAAACAAAGCGGCGTATTTGATTTAAATAATACTGTCTACACACTTCAAAGAGGCAACGCCATTTTAAATATTGCTGGGGTTGATGATGTGGGTATGGGTAAAGACCGCCTAGACTTAGTATTGCAGCAATTACCCCTACAGGGCGCAGCCATTTTATTAGCCCATGAACCAGACTTTGCGACTACCAGCGCAGCCACAGCCAGATTTGACCTACAACTATCAGGACATTCCCACGGCGGACAAATCCGGCTACCTTTCATCAAACCCCTAATCCTACCGCCCTGGGGTGAAAAATACTACTCAGGAGAATACGAGGTTGGAAAAATGCTCTTATACACCAACCGAGGCGTAGGAATGACAGGCTTACATCTGCGTTTATTCGCCCGTCCTGAAATTACCATCTTTACTCTAGTCCCCCAAACCATAAGTAATTGAGTTCGTAGTAAGGACTTTAGTCCTAAAAGAAGGACTGAAGTCCTTACTACAAACCTTTAAAACTCTCTGCGTCTCCGCGCCTCTGCGTGAAATCACTTGCCCAAACACCCAAGAATTTGGCACAATAAACCCAAATACTGCCAAATCAAAAACCATGCCTCAGCCCGGCGACATCCTCCGCAGCCGCTATAAAATCATTAAAATCCTCGGTAGTGGCGGATTTGGTGACACCTACCTAGCCCAAGATATAGACCTACCCGGAAAGCCGAAGTGTGTAGTCAAACACCTCAAACCCAACCCCGACCCCAAAGTATTAGAAATCGTTAGAAGATTATTCGATAGCGAAGCGCAAGTATTATACCGTCTAGGCAACGATAGCGACCAAATACCCCGATTATTTGCCCACTTTGAAGAACAAGGGGAATTTTATCTAGTCCAAGAATTTATAGATGGTCAAGATTTAAGCCATGAAATCGTTCCCGGTGAGAAGTTAACAGAAATAGCAGTCACCAAACTATTACAAGAAATATTAGAAATATTAGCAGTAGTTCATAAACAGAACATCATCCACCGCGACATCAAACCCCAAAACTTAATGCGTCGCCGACAAGATGGTAAAATAGTGCTAATTGACTTTGGTGCAGTGAAAGAAGTTGAGGTCATGACGGTGAACACCCAAGGTCAAACAAGTTTTAGCGTTGCCATTGGTAGTCTTGGTTATATGCCCAGCGAACAAGCAGCCGGACGACCGAAATTAAGCAGTGATGTATATGCAGTGGGGATGTTAGGGATTCAAGCATTAACAGGCTTACAACCCAACGAACTACCAAAAGACCCCAATGATGACGAAGTGATTTGGCGCAATCGGGCAAATGTCACTGAGAAGTTGGCAGATGCGTTAAATAAGATGGTGAGTTATTACTTTCGGGATAGATACCCGTCAGCAGTGGAGGCGTTAGCAGCAATTAAATCACTACAGGGACAACAGCAAGTACAGCCAACTATACCCATACCACAGCCACAACCACGACAAGTAATACCAACTATACCAATACCACAACCACGACAACAAGTACAGCCAACTATACCCATATCACCACCGCCAACACCAACAAAAATCATCACGCCTTGGTCAAGGCGAAAGGTAATACAAACAGTTGGGTTTGCGGGTGCTGGGTTGGGTTTAGCAATTGTAATACCGCGCCTATCGCAGTCTGATTCAGGAGAAATTAGCACAACTGATATAACTGTAACACCAGCAGCGACACCAGCACCTACAAATAGTCCGCGTCGCTCGTCTCCTACTTCCTCAAATAGCTTACAAACCTTTCAATTTGAAACAGTGACAGTAAACTCACAGGGAAGCATCACCAACCGCCGCAATGAGGAAGCAAGATACTTTGCAGAAGACTTAGGTAATGGTGTCAGCTTAGAAATGGTGCAGATACCAGAGGGGACATTTACAATGGGTTCACCAGCAGGGGAAGCGCAACGAGAATCAGATGAAAGTCCCCAGCATGAGGTGAGAGTTCCCGGCTTCTTCATGGGGAAATATGCAGTTACCCAGGAACAGTATCAAGCCATCATGGGGACAAATCCTTCCAACTTCAAAGGAGAGAAAAGACCAGTAGAACAAGTCAGTTGGGATAATGCGGTAGAATTTTGTGAGAAATTGAGCCAGAAGACAGGAAAAACCTACAGGCTACCCAGCGAGGCGGAATGGGAATACGCCTGTCGTGCGGGGACAACCACACCGTTTTATTTTGGGGAAACCATCACCCCAGATTTAGTGAACTACGACGGTAACTTTCCCTACGGTTCTGCACCCAAAGGTGAATATCGAAAAGCAACAACAAATGTAGGAATATTTCCGTCTAACTCTTTCGGTTTATATGATATGTGTGGTAATATATGGGAATGGTGTCAAGATGTATATAATAACAGCTACCAAGGTGCGCCAATAGATGGTAGTGCGCGGTTAACAGGTAGCGATAATAACACAAAGCTGCTGCGTGGCGGTTCTTGGATTAACTATGCTAGGGATTGCCGGTCTGCTGATCGCGTTAGGTACGCGCGCGCGGTTCGGGGCAGCGATGTTGGTTTTCGTATTGTCGCGGTGGCGTTGGCGTGAGGATTCCTTACCCTTTGCACTCTTGCCCTTTAGCCCTCTACACTTCTTACTCTTTACACTTCTTTTGTCCCCGCCGTCAGGCGGAAAAATTTTCCTAAATCTGGTGTCTATATATCAATATCAGTATACACCACATTCAATAAAATCATTCAAATAATTTGTAGGTTGGGTTGAACGGAGTGAAACCCAACAAAAATCTTGGCTACAACGTCGAGGGTGTTGGGTTTCCTGTCGTCAACCCAACCTACTTGCTACTCCTTGCCAATGTTATCATCAAATATAATTTCATCTCCAGCACCCCACATCATATCATACGTTCCTTGACGAACCGAACGATGAAAACTGGAATACTCCCAATCCATTGGAGCTTTCACCAAATCATGTTTTACGGGATTGTAGTGAATATATTCAACATGGTGCTGAAAATCGGCCTCATCTCTAATCAAATGTTCCCAAAAACGACGTTGCCAAATAGGTTTTTCTTGTTTTCTTTGTCGAGAAACAGATACATCTTCCTGTGATAGAGTATCACACTGACGACTAAAATAACTTTTAATTAAACGCCACCGAGTAGAAAAATTGTGATCTTCTGATGGTAATGTCCAAATACAGTGGAGATGATCAGGCAATAAAACAAAAGCATCAATTATAAATGGATGTTGTTGCTTGACATACCAAAAAGCGTTTCTCAGTAAAGAAACGTTAGTAGGTAAAGAAAACAATCTTTCTCTGTTATGTGTAACAAGTGTAAAAAAGTAAGTACCACCTTTAATTATTGCTCGGCGATATTGCATAATTAAGCAAATGTAGTAAATGTAGGTTAGGTTAAGCGCAGCCCAACCCAACATCTAGCTCACAATAAAATATTAAGTGATATTAAAGAATTACTAAACCGAGTAAACACTTATTGATGTTGGGTTTTGTTCCTCAACCCAACAAAAACCTTGCTGACAATATCGATGGTGTTGGGTTTCCTGCCGTCAACCCAACCTACTTGCTGTGGTTTAATAACAATTCTTTTGGTCATTATTGTCTCTGACCCATTTGTTCAATCAGCTTGGCACGTTTTTCCTCCCACCACTCGTCTGTCACTTCTACAGTTTCCCCACTGTCTAGACCTTCGATGAGCAGAGATTCTAAATGTTTTTGAGCGATGCGCTTCTGTTCTTGGGAAATGAGATAATTGATATATTCGTCCGTATTAGCGTAGCCGCCAGCAACGACTTGTTGCTCAAGAAATTCTTGCAATTGCTCAGGAAGTGAAAGATTAATTTTTAGCATAAATAATCACCTCTTGCATTTATTGCCGCACAATTCACAACTATTATATGCTGTCGGGATGGCTGGGGTGCGATCGCAATCAAAAAGGTTGTCATGGCGAGGAGGAAGGACGTTCGAGCAGCGTGTCGTAGACTTCATAATTGTTCATAATCCATTGGCACAGACTGACCATCAGCAATTTCTTGCTTGGCGCGCTGGGCTGCTGCGATAAGACTACCCTGCGTCTTTTGAAAGGAAGACTCCCATCGTGCTTCATCTTCTAAATCGGCAATAAACTCACGAAGATGCTCCGCAACACGCTCTTGCAATTCATCAGGCAGAGACTCAACCATCTTGATGATTGTGGAAATAGTAGGCGAAGACATATAATGATCTGGGAATAATTTTTTTACAATTTTTCTGCCCGGTAAAACTATCAAAAAGTTTCTTTACAATATAGTTTTCTTGATAGCAATTTAATTCTAAACTACATCTAACTCGAATTTCTTAAATTATTTGAGAGTTTGAAGATGGGGCAGGCATTTTTAGCTGCTGCGTGGCGGTTCTTGGAATAACAATGCTAGGAATTGCCGGTCTGCTAATCGCAATAGGAACGCGCGCGCGAATCGGAACAACAATGTTGGTTTTCGTATTGTCGCGGTGGCGTTGGCGTGATTACTCCCCACCGTCAGAATCGGTAAATGGGAATTTATCGAGCGTACATTAGGGAGTCCAGACCTGTCTCAGTGAGGAAGGTGACGACCTCCAAATATAAAACCGGGTTGGATAGGTTGGTAGGTTGCAAAACCGAAGACTTGTCCGACTCAATAGTATTATCACTGGACGGGCTAGAAGAGACATCTATGATTTAAGAGTTTGCACGCCAGGATATGCCAGAATTTTTGCGTCAGCCGTGAGTAACGGACACCCGTAAATTCTCGCAGTGGCTACTATGATTTGATCAGATGGATCTCGGTGAAAACCTGTGAGTTTGGTTGATTCAACGATAATGGGTATTGTTAGTTCGAGTAGCGGCACTCCTGGGTAAGCTAAAGCGGCTGTTAACCAATCCTCAACGGAAATTGAGAAAGCAAGTTTGCGATTCTCAACTAGTTTGGCAACTTCCCAACAAGAAATCAGGCTAACTCCAAGTCCTTGAGATTGATATTCTTCAATCCAATTGCGATATTTTTGATTTAGTCGCGCATTATTATCTACCCACCAAATCCAAATATGGGTATCTAAAATTATCATTGCAAAACTTCCCAATCTTCTATAGGTACAGCAGGCTCAAATGGGTCATCATAATGAATGACCTTTCCCCGTAAAGGGAAAGGATTAGAATCTGAAGGTTGAGAAGAACTTTCTAAGATAATGATTTCTACTGCTTCCCCAGCCTGAAAGGGTAAGTCTTTGATGATCAAAGTTCCGTCTTCAGTTAATGTTGTTTCAATTCGATGTGCTTTCATTGTTACCCTGCGATTTCTCAGCTAATAAATCAGCAAATAGTTTTATTTTTCTTAAACCTTCCTCACGCCAGATATCATTATTCTCTCCTTCTTCTAGACTGAATAATCTTTCTCGACAAAGAATTTGTCATAACGGTGATTGACATTCGCTGTGAGTTAATATCCATTCAACATCTTCATCAGGAAAGGGTATTGGTGAACTCCCTATTAATTCTCGTGCTTCAGAGACGTTGGAATGCAACGCCTCTACATCCAGGTTATTAGATTAAAATTTGCCGGATTAAAATACTCATTACCTCACCTGCGTTAGCCGTAGGTAACAGTGGACTCCAATCACCCACACTGGCGTAACCAATTACCTGCAAATAGCGAATTGTACTGGTAACGGCTTGAGGAGAACCGATGAGCAAATGCTTAATCTTTTCTCTTTGGGGAAGTGGCTGTGTAGAAGATTGATTGAGGTTGACTGTATCTATATCTGCACTCTGCAAGTATTGTGTTAACTGTGCCATCATTGTAATTATCTCCTTGTTAGAGGGGCTAGATAAAGGCGATCGCTTTCTTCTTGACCGGATTGGGCGATCGCCTTTATCATATCTAAACAATAATGTATAAATTTATACTTGTCAATCATGAAATCCATAATTTTTGTTAGAAATTATCGATTTTTACAGGATAAATATTTTATAGTAAGAGTAATATTTCCAAATTAAATAGTTTGTTTACAGTAAAACAAATGAGGATTTTAGCAATACTAAAATCCTCAAAAATAACCCAACATAGTAAAAATCATGCAAACTATACTTTTAAGCAGCGAAGAAGTCGGCAAACGTGCCAGAGAATTATATGACAATAATATCCGTCAGCAAGTAGAAACAGAAGAAAACATCGGTAAGATGGTGATTATTGATATAGAAACTGGTGAATATGCAGTTGATAAAACAGGGATAGAATCGGCGCATTATTTACGCAAAAAGAACCCATTAGCTAGACTGTTTGGTATTCGCATTGGTTATAAAGTTGCGGCTTCTTTCAATGGTGACATGGAGCGTGACTATCGGTGATTTCTGGTATTGTGAAAAACGGACGGGCAACTGTTAATATTACATTTCGGTTGCCCAATCAACCAGATTTTTCTATTGAGTTTCAGATCGACACAGGTTTTACAGATTACCTTTGTCTTCCACCAGCAGCAGTAGCTGTATTAGATTTACCGTTCCTATATGATGTTTATATAAATCTGGCTGACAATAGTACCCTCGTCGTAGCATTACATCAAGCTGTCATAGTTTGGAATGGAGAGGAAAGAGTAGTTAATGTTTTAGCTACAGGAAGGCGGCCTTTATTGGGAACTGCTTTATTGGATGGGTCTGAACTAACTATCCAGTTTACAGACGGTGGTTTGGTATCAATTAATGATTTATAGCTGAATATCAACTTGTGTAAAAATAATCATATTTGTGTAACTTCATACATTTTTGGCGATAGGCGATATTTACGGTAAGCTACGCTAACGCATTATATGCTGTCGGCATGGCTGGGGTGCGATCGCTATTACAAACTGTGTGATGGAATTGCTTCCCGGAAATTTAGATTAATTTAGTTCATAGCAAAGAATTTAGCTCTCAAGAAAGAACTAAAGTCCTTACTACGAACATTTAATTATTTACAATTCACAACTTAACTCACCGGCTTTTTGGCTAAAGCGGCGGTTTTCTCTGTAGTCTACAGGGCAATCAATCACAGCCGGGACATCTTGGGCTAAGGCTTCTTTGAGTATAGGAATTAAATCTAAAGCTGATTCAACTCGATAACCTTTTAAGCCCATACTTTCAGCTAATTTGACAAAATCTGGGTTGCCAAAATGGACAAAAGATGATTGTCCTTTACCAAATTGATTCTCTTGTTTCCACTCAATTAAACCGTAGCCGCCATCATTAAAAATTAAGGTGACAAATGGTGTACCAACACGCAATGCTGTTTCTAATTCTTGGCAATTCATCATAAAGCCACCGTCGCCGGTTGCGGCTACAACTTTGCGGTTAGGATGCACCAGTTTTGCCGCTAAAGCACCAGGAATTGCTATCCCCATTGCAGCAAAACCATTGGAAATCAGGCAAGTATTTGGACTATGACAATGATAATGGCGAGCAATCCACATTTTATGTGCGCCCACATCAGAAATTACAATATCATCTGGCCCCATGACTTGCCGCAAGTCATAAATTAATTTTTGCGGTTTAATCGGATACCCTTCATCGTTGGCATATTGTTCGTAATCAGCCCGAATTTCTTCCCGTAAACTAATGGCGTAGGGTTTGGGTTTTCCTTGTCGATCTGCTACTTTTAAAATCTCAGCTAGGGAATCAGAAATATCCCCGATTATTTCTACATTGGGAATATAACTGCTATCAATTTCGGCAGAACTTGCTCCAATATGGATGATGGGAATATTTCCTTCTGGATTCCATTTTTTGGGTGAAAATTCAATTAAATCATAGCCGATCGCAATGACTAAATCGGTGTTATCAAAACCGCAGGTAATAAAATCTCTTTGTTGTAATCCTACTGACCATAAGGCCAAAGGATGAGTATAGGGAATCACACCTTTACCCATGAAGGTATTAGCAACAGGGATATTCATCTGGGTGGCAAATTGCGTGACAGCATCACTAGCTTGAGCGCGAATTGCTCCATTTCCTACTAAGATTAGGGGATTAACTGCCTGAGAAATTGCGGCTGCGGCTGCCCGAATACTAGCAAAAGAAGCGTAGGTTTTTTCGATATTATCTTTACGCAATGGTTTGCCCTCTACGGGCATGGCGGCAATATTTTCTGGTAAATCTATATGCACTGCACCGGGTTTTTCGGTTTGCGATCGCTTGAAGGCTTTCCGCACAACTTCTGGTGTAATACTCGGTCTGACTATCTGTTTATTCCACTTAGTTACAGGGGCAAACATAGCCACTAAATCTAAGTATTGGTGGGATTCAATGTGCATTCTATCTGTTCCCACCTGTCCAGTAATGGCAACCAACGGCGCACCATCTAGATTTGCATCTGCTACACCAGTCATTAAATTTGTTGCCCCAGGCCCAAGTGTAGAAAGACACACACCTGCTTTTCCTGTCAGTCGTCCGTAGACATCGGCCATGAAGGCTGCACCCTGTTCATGACGGGTTGTAATAAATTTAATAGATGAATGTTTAAGTGCTTCTAAAACGTGTAAATTCTCTTCGCCAGGGAGTCCAAAAACATACTGTACCCCTTCATTTTCCAAACACTGTACTAATAGTTCTGCCGTATTCATTTTACATTCCTCATGTGGTTGGGGACTGGGAATTTTAGATTTTAGATTTTGGATTTTGGATTTTGGATTAAATAATCTAAAATCCACTCATTGAAAAGCTGGGGATTGGGAAGAAAAAGTAATACGTAATCCCCAGTACCTAATACCTAATCCCTATTTAACCCAAACTGTTTTAACATTCACGAACTCGTGTATGCCTTGAATACTTAGTTCTCGTCCATACCCGGAACGCTTAATGCCACCAAATGGTAGTCGGGGGTCGGATTTAACTAAGCTGTTAATAAATACTGCGCCTGCTTCAATTTCTGTAATTAAGCGATCGCGTTCTTGATCGTTGGTTGTCCAAGCACTTGCACCTAAACCAAAGGGTGTAGCATTTGCTAGTTTAATCGCAGTATCTATATCTGGCACACGGAATAATAAGGCTACTGGCCCAAAAAATTCTTCTTGGGCAATTTGTGAGTCAACAGGGATATCTATGATAATTGTTGGTGGATAAAAGTTGCCAGGAATATCTGCTAAAGGATACCCACCTGTTAAGACTTTTCCCCCACTTTTGACAGCAACTTGCACTTGTTGGTGTAAATCTTGGAGAAGATCAGGTGTTGCTAAAGGGCCTAAGTCGGTGTCGGGAAGCATGGGATCACCAACTTTCAACGCCGTGAATTTTTCTAATAGCAGTTTCTCAAATTTATCTGCGATCGCCTCGGCGACAATAAAGCGTTTGGCTGCAATACAAGATTGACCATTATTTAACATCCGTGCGGTTGTCGCGGCGGTTACTGCTGTTTCTAAATCAGCACTTTCTAAGACAATAAATGGGTCACTTCCCCCCAATTCCAAGACGGTTTTTTTAATCTGTTTTCCCGCCACCGCCGCTAGGGATGCACCGGCTGGTTCGCTTCCGGTTAAGGTAGCGGCTTTTACTCGGTCATCTGCCATTAAATCAGCAACTTTAGCTGCACCGATTAATAAAGTCTGAAATGCACCTTCAGGGAAACCCGCCCGTTGAATGATATCTGCAATAGCTAAAGCGCACTGTGGCACATTAGAAGCGTGTTTGAGTAAGCCGACATTACCCGCCATCAGTGTCGGTGCGGCAAACCTGAACACCTGCCAGAAGGGGAAATTCCACGGCATGACGGCGAGAATTATACCCAATGGTTGGTAGCGGACAAAACTATGGCTAGCATCAGTTTTTACCGAGACATCAGCCATAAAATCGGCAGCATTTTCAGCGTAGTAACGGCAAACTAAAGCGCATTTTTCGACTTCTGCGATCGCAGCTTTGTAAGGCTTGCCCATTTCTAGAGTCATGATTTTAGCAAAATCAGCCTTGTCTTGCTCTAGAATTGACGCAGCTGCATTTAACCACTGCGATCGCTGTGTAAAACTCGTCTGACGGTACTGTATAAAAGCCTGTTGTGCCAAATCTAATTTAGTGGCAATTTCTGCATCGTTGAGTGGCTCAAAGGTTTTGAGCGTTTCCCCAGTAGCGGGATTGATAGTGGCGATCGCCATTGCCTGACCTCCCGTTTTAAAATAGCTTGAGGTAGCTTCTTAGTGTTACACACATCTCTTGAGGAAGCCACCATCCAAATTTTAGTCTTTTGGCAAAGGCTTAGTCTCTCCAACTTAAAATCTCGCAATTAAACTTGAACTAATTTATACTCAAAAATAAGTATTAATGCTGCTTAATAGAATACAAGAACACATTCATCTGTATCTTGAGGGTGAGTCACGGTTTAATGATCAGATTGATCTATTTCTTCTAAAGATGAATTATGAAGATTTTCTCTACGTGTAAAACGAGCTTGTTCAACTTGCTTAATCTCCCGTTCCAGGAAGTAGTTCAATAGTGTTCTTAAAAGCACAATCGCCCCCAAATTGAGAATATCTTGGCGTGTAGGTGCAACTGCTGTTTGCAAAATATCACTAGCAACAGTAAATTCTAATCCTAATGCCAATGCCCTTCCTAGTTGCAACCTTACTACTTCAGTAGAATCAATATGTTGTCTATGACGAGAAAATATTTGCCGAAAATAAAGAGCAATTCCACGAATCACTGCCAGTCCAATTACTACGGCTGCGGCAATTTCTGCTGTTGCTGCTAAGTAGCCAACAATGAGCTTTAACCATGACTCTAAAGGTTCTCTAGCTGCTTGTGTTGCCTCAATTTGTCCGACGTTAATACCTAAAAGTAGAACTAATCCAAAAATTAATGCTAAAGGGAGCAAAAGATTAACTAAAGACTCTATTAATGACTCCCTCTTCATGTTAATTTGTAATTCGTAATTTCAATACCTAAGTGCAAAATATATGAATACTCACTAATGACTATGGATGAATAATTGTTGTTAAATGATGCAATTTTGTTTGATAAACTTTGACTAGTCTATCAATACCTTTAAATCGATGATCTCCCATTTCTTGAAAGTCTTCTGGTTGTGAAAGTAATTGATAGGTAGCTTCACTAATAACACATTCACTAGGAGGACAAACTGCTTCCATTCTCGCGGCTAGGTTAATAGTAGCACCTAATGCTGTATACTCTACCCTTTGGGAACTACCGACATCGCCGACAACGGCTTTACCACTGTTAATCGCAATGCGTAATTGTAAAGGTTCATGCCAGAAACCGTTGGCATTGAGATGTTCTAGGCGAGTTAGCATACCTTTAGCGGTGGCTGTAGCGCGATCAGCGTGATCGGCTTGCGGTTCGGGTGCGCCAAAAAATGCCATGATACAATCACCGATGTATTTATCTAAAGTGCCGCCACAAGCGAATACTTCTTGTAGCATTTCTTCAAATAACTTATTTAATAATTGTGCGATCGCAGTTGGTGTTAACTTCTCAGAAATAGCTGTAAAACCAACTAAATCTGCGAATAAAATACTAATTTCACTTTCCGCAGGTGATAAACGACCATCTGGTAAACCACCCACAGAAATCAAATGTTGCACAACCGCAGGTGAGTGATAGCGTTCTAAGCGATGGCGAATTACTTCTTCTGTTTTCAGTTTTTCTACAAGTAACCAACGTTGTACACTCGATGCTACAAGATTGGCTAAAGCCGAAAAAAAGCTGAGTTCTTCTTCACCATCTTTTTCCCAATGATAAGAAGACAAATGAGCATCAGCATAAAGTACACCCACTACTTTATTTTCATCCCATAAAGGGACGGCCATAGCACTACGAATTCCTTTGAGTAAAATGCTATGTTCACCAGAAAACCTTTCATCTTTTTGGGTATCAGCAGTTTGAATTACTACTTTTTCTTCAAAGACTTTTTGGCAGATACTCCGACTAATCCAACTAGCATCAGCTAAGAGATATTTTTGCTGAGTTTGGTTTCTAGTACCAGCATTAACTAACTCTAAATTACCGCAACCATTGACATCAATTAATAAAGCCAATCGGTCAATACTACTAAGATAGCGAAATACAACTTGTTGCACTTGAGAGAAAATTTCTTCTATAGATGCTGCTGCACAAAGGTTTTTAGCTATATCTACTAAGTCTTTAAGACGGGCAATGGTTTTATTTTTGTCGCTAATATCACCATCATTACCATTAGCTTCTATCCATTGTTGTTGTAGTTGTTTGACGTTACGAAAAATCGTTCTTGGCTCAGAACTATCTGAAATAGTTAGTTGTTTAAGTGGCGGTGGTGGAAGAGGCGTGTGAAACAATACCACTAAATTCACATTACCTAGCCAAATTACATCACCGTGATGTAACTTTTGGGCTTGACTGACAACTGTTTGATTAACTTGTGTACCGTTCTTACTACCTAAATCCTCAACTGTCCATGTACCCTCAGCCTTTTTTACGAGTTGGGCGTGCTTGCGGGAAACTCCCCCAAAAGGTAGATATAAGTTACATTCCGGCAACCGACCTATTGTGAATATATCTTGATTCACAGTGACAGTTGTTTCCGTATCTCCCTGTTTTAAGAGTAAAGTCAGTTCAGTCATGAGTGTGATTTGTCTATTTTGGGGGCTGGGAGCGCAAACATATCTGGTTTGCAGGATATTTATGAACCCTTTACCATTTCTTTATGGCATTGTTCATGGCGATCGACAAGTCTTGGTATTAAATATTACATACAAATCTATTTGCTTCAGGATTGTTTGGATAATAACCTCGATTGTTCGAGAAACCGGGGTTTTGTATTGACTTACACAATCTTTCCCACTAACTCAACTGAACCTTCATTATTTGCCAAAATTAACTTGTATTTACACTTTCTTTGTAATATCTTTACAAAAAAAATATATATAATTAAGGCGAAATATAAATGGGTGAATAATATTAGAAAAGCATCATCTATTCTGCATCTCCATCAAGCATTTATATGCCAATTATTTGATAATTAATAGCCAAGCATTAATTTACACTTAGCTTACTGGTCAATAGATATTTAAATATGAATAATAAACCGAAATATTTACAACAATATAATTGGCTAGTTTGCAGTATTAGCGTTTTAGCTGTATTGCTAGCTACACTTTATCCATTTGATTTTTCAGGTGTAGATAATTTTTCGTTAACTGAACTTATTCTCAGTTTTAATAACTTTAGCCCTTTTCAAGATCAGGTAAATAACATTTTGTTATTTATGCCTTTAGGTTTTAGTTTAGCCAGGCTCTTACAAAACCTGAAGATGAAAAGTCTATTACAAGTTCTATTCGTGATATTAGGAAGCTTTAGTTTGTCGTTGACAGTGGAGGTATTACAAATATTTTTACCTTCTAGAATGCCGACACCTGCGGATTTGCTCAATAATACCCTAGGGGGATTTTTTGGTTTTATTTGCTTTTACTTGGGGAATAAAAAAAGTTTTAATATGACTGTGGAAAAAATAAAAAACAGTCGAATTAGTCAATCTAATAAGCAAATATTAGGATTTTTTATAGGATATCTCTTTGTAACTTTGTTGATTTCATTATTATGGCAAAGCACAACTAAGTTAAGTAATTGGGATGTTAATTATCCGCTAGTAATTGGTAATGAAAGAACTGGTGATAAACCGTGGCAAGGATATATATCTGAAATTCATATTGCTGATCAAGCTCTATCCAGGAATCAAATAGGACAGGTTTTAAGAAACCCCAGCTATTTTGATCATATTGGTGATTCCTTATTAGCTCACTATCAATTCACTGGGAAATGTTGCTATCAAGACAAGACGGGACAACTACCCAAATTAATCTGGCAAGGCAACTCGATAAATCAAGATGAAAGTCAAGGTGTATTCTTGAGTGAGAACCATTGGCTAAAAACATCTGCCCCAGTTACAAAATTGAGCCAAAAAATCAGTCAAACATCAGAGGTTACTATTAGTGCTATTGTGGCGGCGGCGCATACAGAACAGGATGGTCCGGCACGAATTATTTCTATTTCTGATAATTCTTTTCACCGTAATTTAACAGTGGGACAAGAGGGTAATAGTCTAGATTTCCGTATCAGAACACCCATTACTGGGGAAAATGGGTCAGAGCTTAAATTGAATATATCTAATGTTTTTGTGGATACTAGACCACATCATCTAGTTATTACTTATGCTAGAGGAACTATTCAAGTTTATGTAGATAATCTACAAAATGCTTCCTCTTTTAACTTACTAGAATTAATTCCCAAACAACAAAGAGTTTTCTACTATGCACTAACTTTTATACCCCTAGGGATAGGCTTAACTATCCTCACTCTCCTAGCGAAAAGAAGATTCATCTTTTCTAAAATTGTTTACAGTGGAATATTAATACCTTCTTTAATCCTAGAAGGTGTTTTAGTCAGTGAAAGCGGTAAGAATTTCAGTATTAAAAACTTGTTATTGGGAATAACATTTACAGCAGGAACAATGCTGCTATTAAAAGCAAGAGCCTCTCAAATAAAACTGAAAAACTAACCGTCTAGATGTTAGGTGGTAATTCCAAAGGGAGCGTTCCGAGTAAACCCTTGCGATAATCTGTTAAAAGTTCCCTAGCAGTTCGTTCTACATCACCTTTATGACGATATGCGGCTAACGCGTGTAAGTATGCTTCTCCTGTGTGGGGTATGGGGTCGAGTTCATAACGTGAATATAAGGGTGATCTGGGTAATAACTCACCAGCTTGCTCTTCTAAAGAATTCAGTAAATCTATGAATGCAGCCGCTACTAGTTGATTATCGTAAGCGGCTTGACCAATATCATCACAAATTGCCAGTTTTATGGCTGCTTCTTGATTACCCATCTTCAGGGGGATGACTCCGGGTGCATCTAACAATTCCAACTGATCGGAAATTCGCACCCAGCGCAGTTGACGTGTCACCCCAGGACGAGCCGCGCTTTCGACAACGCGCTTTCCTAATAAACGGTTGATTAAAGCTGACTTACCAACATTAGGAAAACCAATTACCACAGCGCGCACAGGACGAGGTAACATTCCCCGATCGCGTCTTCTTTGATTGAGTTCTACTCCGGCTGCTTGGGCAGCTTTAGCGACTCCGGTAACACCTTGACCGTGTTGAGCATTGGTACAATAAGGTTCTTCTCCCCGATTTTTAAAGTAATTTATCCACAGCGATCGCACTTGGGGCGGTATCATATCCAAACGATTCAATACCAAAACTCGCGCCTTGTTTCCCACCCACTCATCTATTTGGGGGTGGTGTGTCGCCAAAGGAATCCGCGCGTCTCTTACTTCAAAGACCACATCTACCCGCGATAGGTGTTCTTTGAGATTCCTTTCCGCCTTGGCAATATGACCCGGATACCACTGGATCAGATTTAATTTATAGTTATCTGTTAAGCCCATAGCAATTATGAATTACCTTAGCGTAGCGTTAGCGAGTCTTCGTTCGCGCAGCGTCTGTCTACGACACGCTCCGCGAACGTAGAGAGCGTCATTACGAATTACGAATTACGAATTACGAATTACGAATTATTATCCCTTATGGCTTTGATGCAAAATCAGACGATTACCATCGGGGTCATAGGCGTAAATTTCTCTACCGTGGGAGGCGATCGCAATTTCTCCTGGTGGGGGATAACCTAAATCTGTGAGGTGGGCGATCGCGTCTTCTAAGTTATTTACCTCTAAACACATACTCATTTTACTTGTAGCTGAGTGTTGAAATTCCGACTCGTGTGTTTTTTTGGGCTGAAAAATCCCTACTCTTATACCAGTAAGTTGGAATTCAGCATATACATTTGGTATAAAACTGATTGGTTTTTGTGTCAATAAATTAGTATAAAAATTTGCTAATTTATCTAGATTTAGGGTTGCTATAGTTAGTAGTGCATCTTGATAGTAAAAACTCATATTTGTTAATTATCCAGAATTATCACCTTTTCACCCTGATGTAAGCTGATAAAAACTCAAGTCTTTAAAAGAGTAAATTATCGCAAAATCTTCCGAAAGATAGCCTAAACAAGTTGTAAATATAAAAGTTACAGGCCTTTTTTGTGTTATAAAACTCACAGAAAATTATATTATTGGTAGGCTACTCTATGGAACTAGAAAAAATAGGATGTTTTAAAGAGTACAGCGAAATTATACTTGAAAAAATTAATTCTGTTCCTCAAAATCCTTCTAAACAAGAAGATTGGATTCCTACTAGCTTAGATGAATGTATTTTGCGTCTCCGAGAAGCTGCGGAGAAAACTATAGGTCTTGCTACTTCGCCTGTGAAAATTGGCGTGATGGGAGAATTTAGTAGTGGCAAAACTTTACTTTTAGGCAGCTTAATTGGCTATGGCGATGCTTTACCCATTAGTGAAAATCCCACTACAGGTAACGTCACCGCTATTCATATCATCCCCCAAGCGGGCTTCTCAACGACACAGGTGGGTAACTTTACTGTGGAGTATTTGAGTCGGGAAGGGGTGAATGAGTGCTTGCGCTTTATGCTAGGGGAAGCTAACCGCCGTACAACAGCAGCCGGACTTCCCCCCATACCATCGGCTAAACTCAACTCTGGGAAAGACATTCTTAGCTGGTGTGAAGAAGCTTGGAATAGCAGCAATAACTTGGAATTACGTTATCTGGTGCGGGAGTTGGTGGTTTTTCTCCGCGCCTACAGTTCCTATGAGGCGTTGTGTGGTAAATGCTACGAAATTGATGCAGCTACGGCGCGTGATGGGTTACAGTTGGCGGAACAGCCAATGGCTATCCAAACTCTTAGCTTTGAAGAGTTACCGCCAGCGCATATTCGTTTACCGAGTCCACCCCAAAACTTACCCACCAAGTTATTACAAAATAGCTTTCCGTTAATTCGGCGTATTGATATTGAAGTGAGAATTTCCCAAGAAATTTGGGATGTTACAGGTGCTGATAAATTTATTCTGTTAGATTTTCCGGGTTTAGGTGCGGCGAATTCTGGCGCGAGGGATACCTTTTTATCGCTGCGAGAATTGGCGGAAGTGCAGACAATTTTGGTACTCCTGAATGGTAAATCGCCGGGGAGCGATCGCGCCAATAAAATTTTCACGATGATGCAACAGCAGCGTCCTGGACAAGACCTCAAGGATTTAATTCTGGTGGGGGTGGGACGTTTTGACCAGTTACCTTTAGAAAGTGAAGGCGGTGAACGGGAATTAGACTCCCTAATTAACGACAGCCAAACCCCCAACCTCACAGCCGATATGGTTCTGCAAAAACTTAAGGTTCTGCAAACTACCATTGACGGTGCGAGTGCATTCACCATTAATAAAGACCGCATCGTTTTGCTATCCCCCCTACTGGGACTAGCGGAATTAGCCAAGCGTTCTAGTAGTGTGAAAGCAGGTTCAACGGAGTTTTTGGCGAACTTAGATTATCCAGAGTATTTGGAGAGGTCGAAGCGACTGCAACAAAAATGGCGCAGGTTGAGCGATCGCTTGTTAGAATCAGATGCACGTCACCATTTAGGGCGCAAACTGGGTTACTTTGCTCAAGATGGGGGTGTCGCCAAGCTGCGAGAATTAATTCAAAATCACGTTGCGAATCATGGACTCAAGCAACTGTATGAAGATACCCGTCGCGCGGCTGAGAATTTACAATTACAACAAGAAAACCTCAAAGGTATTATTGCCGAAATTCACGCCCAAGGTATTCCTGCTGGTGACTCTCAGGCTTTAGTTGACTTCAGGAATGCGATTGAAAGTTTAGATAAAACCTATCGTAATTTCCAGAAAGATTTAGGTACACAACCACTCAAAGACCGCCGGGGAACAGTGGTTAGTGATGTAGTCAAAGACGAACTGACTTTTCAAGTTATTAGTTGGAGTCAGTGGACTTTATTATTTAACAAAGTCAACAATGGCACAATTACGCTGACAGAATCTAAGGGTGCAGCCGGTAAATTATTTGACCGAGGGAACAGAACTAATAACAGCATCCCGACCAAAAGCGATGACTTTTATCCAGCCTTTGCTAAGACTGTGCAAGAAGTAGAAGAATTTGCCCGCGATCGCATCCGTCAGGCTGTAGTAGACTTACTCAGTAAATTATCTCACCAAATTGCCCCAGAGCGCGATCGCCTCTTGGCAATTTTGACACCAGAAATAGAACAAGAGATTGAAGCGAAATTCGGACCGGAAGAAGCTGATTTGTTTTACCAACTACTATTAGGATGCGACCCCAATAAATGGCAAGATGTAATTTTAGAAGAGATTAATCAACAAGATAAATCGCTCGTTCCTGAAGTTATGTTTCCTCTGGCGCGTCAGGATGAAAAACATAATATTGGTCAAATCTTTGATTGGTCGCCAGAAAAAAATCAAGGTCTACCTAGAGCAGCGAATCACCAGTTATTTGTCTTACGATTGCGTGATGAAATTACCGCGAGTGCTAGCTTACATCTTGTACAATATGTCAGCGAAGTTAATCAACAAGTCAACTCTGAATTAGAGGGGATTTTGGATCAAATTATTCCCACTTTGCAAAACCTCTCCAAAAAAGATGGCTTGCTGAGATTTATCGCGGCTGGTGACACCCAATCAGGTGTAGCAGTACCTACTTGGCTACAGAATCTCACAGAAATCGCCAACATTTCTGATTCCCTAACAGCTAATCAGTAATCAGTAATAAGTCATAAATTTACTGCTTAATGAATTCCGCCTTTTAAGGAAGATAAAAAATGCCTGTAGAGATTCAACTTGTGCCTCGCTTTCAAGTGCGGGTTAATCATAAGAAGTATTTAGAATTACCAAGTATTCAATTACTTGGTTCTGGAAACAACGTACCTCATATTTCCCGAATCAACTGCACAGTTAAAGGCATACCAGGCGAATTAGCAACTAAAATTCAACAGGCGTATAAAAAGTTTGATTCTGATATTCCCAAAATCTCCCAAATTGGTCAATTAGAACAGTATCCTTGTAAATTAGATCAACCTCTTACTAAAGAAATCAATTGTCATTTACGGGTAATGGTGGAATATTTTGATTCTGATAATTCAGGAAATCCACTGTTATCTGTACGGCAAAAAGTAGCAGCTTATTGTCATCTGTGGTCACTACCTATGGAACAAAAAACACCAAATAATCTGGGGTCAAATCCGTTTGAATTCCCTAGTCCAATATATAGCGAAAAACCTACCAACGTTAAACCCAAAAAACGCTTTCCCGGATGGTTAGCATTAGATTTCGGTACATCGAATTCTACTGTGACACTTTTTGACCCTATTGAAGTCCCCATTGCGGAAGTTTTACCGAAAGAACAGGAAATCAGATTACGCGATCGCCTGTCACAATGGTTGAGTTCTCCGGCTTCCATTGCTTTACCAGAGGTGAATGAGAGTGAATGGGAAAAATTTATTGTTGATATTAGTAAAAATCTCGAAATCGAACCTAGCAATTTAAGTGAAGTTTTTAGTAGTGATAATAAAGGTAGATTTTTAGAAGCAATTCGGCAAATTGAATTATGTTTAGGTAACAGCGATAGATTTCGCCACGCTGTCAGCAAAAAACTTTATCAGATATATCATGAAGTCTTCCGCGTCCCGACTTTAGAATCACAGAATTTAATCCCAGTAGTTTTAGATATTGACCGCCGAGATACAGAGATACCCAGTGAGTTAGAAGTTTCCAGTCTAGAAAATTTAAAACTGCGGATGGGGAGAGAAGCTAGGGATAATCGAAAAAAGGCGATCGCACAGGGAACAAGCAGTTCTTTAAAAGAAATTATCAGCAGATTTCACCATTCCCCCAAACGTTATTTTGGACAGGATCGGAATTTTTCCGTGATGTTGGATGGAGAAGAAGATATTATTAATGTTAACCAACTCATCCAAGCAGCATGGGCGCATTTAATCGAATTAACTGAAGATTATCGTCAACGCGCCAGACGCAGATTTTCAGAAGGGGAATTTTTAACAGCAGTTGTTACCTACCCCACCGTTGCACCCCCGGTCGTCAGGAAGGAAGTTAAAGAATTAGTCGAACAGTTGGGGATTGATGATGTTCAAACCGCCTATGATGAAGCTGTATCTGTAGCTATCTTCTTTTTATGGCGAGAGTTTGGCGGGAATCTCAACATAGGGATTGAATCTTTTAAAACCCGTTGTCGCCAAGAAAATAATAAATGGTCACAAAATGTTCTAGTTTTAGATGTCGGTGGCGGAACAACAGACTTAGCATTAATTGAACTCACCTTAGAAGATAAAACCCCCTACTTTGCCAATAATGAAGACCGAGGTTTAGGGGGACGTTATTATAAACTGACTCCGAAATTGTTGGGTTCTTCTGGACATTTACAGTTAGGTGGTGAGTTAATTACACTCAGAGTGTTTAGATTATTGAAAATTGCGATCGCTGATTTTTTATTAACAGCAGTCACCAGAGGCGACATCGAAAGCGACAAACTAGAAGATTTAATCACCGCCGAATTAAATGAACGCTTTTTAGAACAAGGTAAATTTAAAAGCGGAAGTTTATTAAAATGTGTCGATAAGGAAAACCCCGAAGGTGACGCAGCCTATAAAGATGCTTTAGATACCGCCGAAAAAGTTATCCCTACCCGTTGGCAACAAGCACCCCAACGCCTGCAAAGTTTTTACACCCTCTGGGATCATGCGGAAACTGCTAAACTCAAACTGGGGCAGAAACCAGCCATTGAGAATTCCCTATTAACCTTTACAATTTCCGAACAGCAAATTGCCGAACTCCTTACCCAAAGCGCGATTAAATTCCAGGTAAAAGACTCAGAAAATATTTGCGTCACCTTAGACAGCCAGCAATTTGAACGCGCCGCCGCCTCAGCCATCAAAGAAGCGATCGGAATTGCAAAAGGCTTAATGGAAAGCCGATTACGTCCCGACGACAACAATATAGATCCCTGGAACACCCATAAAGTTGACTGGTTAATCCTCTCCGGTAAAACCTGCAATCTTGACCTAGTACAACGCCAAATTTACCAAGAATTTAGCAAATCACCCTATTTTGTTTGGAATCCCGAACGGATTACCTTTGTCTTGGAGTACACCAAACTAGCCACCTCCGCCGGTGCTTGTTACGCCGAGAAACTGCGAAGACTGAGATTCGACCCCGAAGAATCGAAAGGATTGCTACGTAAAGGCGCGAACCAGCTAGAAATAGACGTTAAAAACCTATTTTATTATCTACCTTGCAACTTCAAACGCAAAACCCAAAGTAACGACCTCCTCACAGTCTTCAAAGCTGGACAAGAACTCTATCAACTCTCACCTTCGGAAAACGTCGCCAAAGTTCGCACAAATTGGGTAGGGACACAGTTAACCAACATCATTTATCGCCAAGACTACGAAGCCGGAGATTTACGCCTGTGGGGTAGCTTCGACGGTAAAAACCTCATGGGACAACTGGGGATGGAAGAAGCGGAATTTCTCAGAAAAATCAAAGTCCAGTTTGAGATTGACCAAACCCTGCAATTTAACATCCTACTGTGTCAAGGAAATCCCCACTATTTAATAGACGTTCCCGGAATTGACATCGGCGCAGCATTATCACAGTTGTCAGAAACATCATTATTTGCTGACGGTAAATTGAAATGGAACATCGCCGTGGAACGTCCTGATAAAGACTTAAGCGATGGTGATATCGCCGTCAACGTTATCGAATCAGCCACCGTAGATCAACCAGAGGCTTATCATTTGGTGTTTGAAGTAGACAAAGACGGTAATAAACCCCTGCAACAATTCCATTATCTGCGCGATGGTACATCCCCACCAGGAAACGGTTTAATCAGTAACCCCCTACCTCCCTTCCCCCACGCTAGCCAGCACACTTTTTATATGTACCAAACCGATGTTCAAACCAATACCAAAAAATGGATACGCATCGGCGCACTGCGTAAACCCGATGTCAACACAGATTACCCTTGTCAATATCGTGTAACTATTGATAATCGAGGTATTTTGCGTATTCATGCTGGTGACGTACCCTACTGGACATCACCCAATTTAGAATGTCTCACACACGAAGGATGTGTTTATATTGCTGAACTGGACTTACAACCTAATGAGGTTGATAAAGAACGCGATCCCTTTTGCGGTATACATTAGGAATTATTTCGCGCAAAGGCGCAAAGGCGCAAAGGGTTTCTTGGCGGCTCTGCGTGGGATAAAAAAAGGTAATACTTATGCAGCATCTCAACAAATTATTAGGAATAGAAAACTCAGAATTAGCCCAGTTACTGCGGTATAGTCTGCATGGACTAGAAGCTTCGCTAAAACAAGCGCAAGCAGAACATCCCCATGACCCTGGTGCTAAGGTGTGCGATGAGGTGCTGCAAGAAATTCAGAATCTGCTACAAGTAAAGGAAGCGGCGATACCTCCGGTAAGCTACACTAACGCACCCACCCCAACAGAATCAAAGCTGGATTATCTCCGCGCCGCATTTGAATCTGACTCAGAACTCGGTTTATATCTAGGAGACGCACCCCTATACAGCCAAACAGATTCCGACTTATGGAACGAAATTCACCGCAAACTGTTGCGAGTTCCCGAAGATTTGGCGGAGTTTTGGCGACAACGTGCTTTAGACTTAGCGCAAGAAGTGGGTGCGTTAGCGCAGTTTACCGGAGGTATCGCAGATAGTTCTCAACTCTATCATTTACCCTTCATTAGAGACGAAATCATCTACCCCGGACTCAGTGGTACTGTGATTTCCCCAGGATTGTGCTTGTCTCAAAAAGCACTTGAGCAGACTAGAATTATCCCAGAATACGCTTCTGAGGAATTAACTTTACTGGCGAGTTTCCTAGTTTTATTCATTAAATTTATTGAAATTGAACCAGAGTTACATCATGCCTTAAAGAGTGTATTTAGCTTTGATGTGATTCCTCTGCACTCCCAGCCAGAACAAAAAATACAATATCTTGAAGCTTTAGGCGATCGCTTCCATCGCACCAAAAAAGCCGAAGAAACTACCGATCCCTTGTTAATGCTACGCGCCTGGATTGACATGGATGAAGCCATCCACTCCTTAATCTTTGTCCCCCCAGCCGAACGTTATTCTTGGTGGGGTAAACTGCAACAAGAATCAAGACGCGCTTTAAAGAAAGTTGTGGCGATCGCAACTAATGCAGGTTACGAAGTGCGAATCCGTCAACTAACAGGTATTTATGCTGACATTTGTGCATTAACCAAAGATGACTTACAACTAGACTGCGGCGGAGTCCCCGGCGAAGTTTTAACTTGTCTGCGAGTCTATGCCAGAATTAACAACGAAGAAATTCCCGGACGCGTCATATTTCGTTCATCACGATAGAAAAATTGGCGTTGCTGAAACTGCAATGAACTAACCCAGGGGAACTGTCCGATACTTCAAGTAGTGAAGCAATAAGCGAAGGGAACACTTGAGCATTAATTTTTATTTTTAGCGAAATTAATATTACAAAATATTGCAAAAATGAGTGCGTGGTAAATTAAATAACATCTTTTAATGTTTTTATTACTTATCTAAAAATTGTTTCTGGCTCAACTTAAACTTTAAACCCGTTGCTAGACAATATTCTTACTACTTTATTTACAATACTTTTCAATATTTTTTAAACCTCTAAGTAGAACAACTTGAAAAAAAACAAACTATGTTAAGTAATGTAAAAAACTAGGATTGAGTTCGTAGTAAGGACTTTAGTCCTTTTCTAAGAACTAAAGTTCTTACTACAAACCTTTAATTATTTACCGTGTTCTACTTAGCTTATTGACAAAAATGAGAAGATCAGTTTTCTGAAGACATTATAACCACGCTAATATTGTCATGGAAACATAACTTAATTGTCAATAACTCGAAATATATCAATTAGTACCACAAAAAGTTTTTGTGATTCGGAGGTAACAAGAAAATATCAACTCTACTATTCCAGTAAGCGCATAGTTGAGTCTGCATTAATTTGTTTTCAACTAATGCAAACTTGGGAAAATTTTTTCTCAGGCAATATTGTTTACTTGAGGAGTGAAGACTAATGATACAAATCAAAAATTCCAACATTCAGGATTTATTGACTGAAATGACTGCTCAGGAATCGGCTAAGATGAATGGTGGTCAAGCTGAACAAAATCAGCAAAATCAGCAAGGTCAGCAAGTTAGTTTTAATCAGCAAAAGTATCTACAAGCCTTGGGCATTGCTTATCTCAATCCCCCTGGGGATAATGAAATAACAGACAAAGAAGCTTTGATGGCTCAATATTTAGGGTGGGAAGACTAGTACAGATTTTTCATCTTTGAGATTTAGCATCTTGGAGACCATCAAGAATCAATTCAGATTTTAGTTAAATACAGTTCAGATAAGCGGAAAATAGAGTTTTGTAATGATTTGCAGAACCTGATTTATCCTTGCTGAACTGTATTTTTATATCAATCAAAAGTACAAGCGATCGCTAATTCGGCGTGTTGTAATAATGTATCTTTATCTAAACTTTCTAGAGAATATTGTGGTGTAATTGCTAATAATTTTTCAATTCTGTCTCTAGCCGCTTCAACTACAGATGCAGCCAAGTTACCCTGACTTAAAGCATCAGCAAAATCTTCAGCTATTTTATAAGTCCGTTCCATTGATGATGAATGAATATTGCGCGACACGATAAACAAATCACACCCTGCATTAAATGCACGCGCCACTGTTCCCTTTTGAGTGAACATATCGGAGACAGCTTTCATATCTAAGTCATCAGATACAACCACACCCCCAAATCCCAATTCTTCCCGCAGGATGGTTTTGAGAATAGCTGGTGAGAGCGTCGCCGGCCAATGGGGATCTATTTTGGGAAAGAGAATATGAGCTGTCATCATGATGGGAATTTTTGCCTCAATCAAAGCTTTAAATGGGATTAATTCTCGGATTCGTAAATCTTCGAGAGTGAGGTTGAGGATTGGTAATTCCACATGAGAGTCTTTACTAGTATCTCCATGTCCGGGGAAATGCTTGGCAGATCCGACAATTCCCGATGCTTTGAGTCCCTGGTAATATTCACAGACCGCTTCAGCAGTAGTTTCAGGGGTGCTATCAAAAGCGCGAAATCCAATAATAGGATTTTGGGGATTGGAATAAATATCTGCTACTGGGGCCCAAGATAAATTAATTCCCAGTGATTTTAATTCTCTACCCGTGGCTTTGGCTACTTCCTGTGCGTGCGATCGCAACAACACAGCATGGGGAAACCTCGTAATTGGTAAGGGTGTCCGCACGACTCGCCCGCCTTCATGGTCTAATGTAAAAAACATCGACTCACGTCCAGCATATTCTCTGATTTGGTCGTGCAAATCTCGAAAACTTTGCAGCCACACCTCATAGGGGACACCATCCAGAAAATTTTTGCCGAAAAATATTACCCCTACAGGTTTCAATTCACTCAGAGCGCGTTTATCCTCATCACTTAAGGTAGTACCAGAAATACCCAGAATGAGGTGATGACCAAAGCTTTCTATTTGTTGTGATGCTGGCATAATAATTTACCTAGGATTGCTGAAATATTTTTAACTTCAAGAATTTCAGCCCTATCCTACACCTTCAGTCTTGGCTATTGACATCAACTGACAGATGGGAATTACTAATTGCAAATTAGTAGCAATGCCAAATGTAACAGATTGCAACGTATAATGAGAACGGCAAAACGATTAAGAAATATTGAAAAATAGTAGGTTTAAATGCGAGTAGCGATCGCGGGTGCTGGTTTAGCAGGACTCTCCTGCGCGAAATATCTCACAGACGCAGGTCACACTCCCATAGTCTTGGAAAGCCGAGACGTATTGGGTGGTCTTGTGGCGGCGTGGAAAGACTCTGACGGCGACTGGTATGAAACTGGATTACACGCCTTCTTCGGTGCATATCCCAATATGCTCCAATTGCTCAAAGAGTTAGGTATTGAAGACCGACTCCAGTGGAAAGAGCATACACTGATTTTTAACCAACCAGACAAGCCTGGAACACTATCACGGTTTGATGTTCCCGATATCCCCTCCCCTTTCAACGTGATTGCGTCGATTCTTCGTAACCAAGATATGTTGACTTGGGAGCAGAAGATTCGCTTCGCTATCGGCCTAACTCCAGCAGTGGTGAGAGGTCAGAAGTATGTTGAGGACATGGACAAGTACAGCTTCTTAGAGTGGTTGGAAAAACAAGGTGTTGACGAGCGCGTTACAAGTGATGTGTTTATCGCTGCGTGTAAAGCACTGACCTTTATCAATCCCGACGAAGTTTCGGCAACAATCCTCTTAACTGCACTCAATCGCTTTCTGCAAGAACGATATGGCTCGAAAATAGCCTTTTTGGATGGTTCGCCTACAGAACGGCTATGCAGTCCGATTGTAGAACACATCACCGCAGGTGGCGGCGAAGTGCGGCTGAATGCACCCATCAAAGAAATTGTCCTCAATGATGATGGTAGCATCAAGCACTTTCTTGTTAGGGGATTAAACGGTGCAGATGATTATATTGAAACCGCCGACTTTTATGTTTGTGCCACCTCAGTAGACGTGATCAAAGCGATATTACCCAAGCCTTGGCAGCAAATAGAGTTTTTCCAGAAGCTAGAAGGATTGGAAGGAGTGCCAGTTATTAACCTGCACTTATGGTTTGATCGCAAATTAACAGAAATTGATCACCTATTATTTTCGCGATCGCCCCTCCTCAGCGTTTATGCTGATATGAGCAATACTTGTCGTGAATACGCTAATCCCGACCGCTCAATGCTGGAATTAGTTCTAGCACCGGCAAAAGATTGGATTAGTAAATCTGACGAGGAAATTGTCACTGCCACTCTTGCAGAATTAGAAAAACTTTTCCCCGATCATTTTGGGGGAGAAAACCCAGCCAAACTGCTGAAATCTCATGTAGTGAAAACGCCGCGTTCAGTTTACAAAGCGACCCCCGGTCGCCAACAGTACCGTCCCTCCCAAAAAACTCCCATTGCCAATTTCTTGCTATCTGGGAGTTACACCATGCAACGCTACTTAGGCAGTATGGAAGGAGCTGTACTTTCTGGTAAGCTAACAGCGCAGGCGATCTGCGAATCACTGCCAGTGGCCAATGCCTCTAACCTGCAAACGCTAACCCGACCGCCTGCAACGAATGCTGCAACTGCCTGATTCCCCCCCGCGCATGAAAACGCTGGTCTCTGTAGATGAGTCCTACAAAATTTGTCGGCAACTCACAGCCAAGTATGCCAAAACCTTCTACTTGGGTACTTTGTTAATGAGTCCGGCAAAACGTCAAGCTATCTGGGCAATTTATGCTTGGTGTCGCCGTACCGATGAACTAGTAGATGGTCCTAGTGCTGCCATTACCACACCAGAAACCCTAGACCTATGGGAGCAGCATCTAGAGTCAATTTTTGCGGGTCATCCCGTAGAAAACTATGATGTAGCTTTGGTAGATACCCTGCAACGCTTTGCCCTCGACATCCAGCCCTTTCGGGATATGATTGCTGGGCAGCGTATGGACTTATACCGTAGTCGCTATGAAACCTTTGAGGAATTATACCTCTACTGTTACCGCGTCGCTGGTACAGTCGGCTTGATGTCAACATCTGTCATGGAAATAGACACCACCGGCAATACAGCCCCGTGGCATCAGCGTAAACAACCATATATTCCCACAGAAGAAGCGATCGCTAATGGTATTGCTCTTCAACTCACTAACATTCTCCGGGATGTTGGCGAAGATGCTAAGAGAGGGCGGATATACATTCCCCTAGAAGACTTAGCACAATTCAATTACACCGAACAAGAGTTCTTCAACGGTGTAGTCGATGACCGTTGGCGGGCGTTAATGCGCTTTCAAATTGAGCGGGCGCGGCAGTTCTACACCAAGGCGGAACAAGGCATCACTCATTTAGCCCCAGACGCACGCTGGCCTGTGTGGGCAGCATCCATGCTGTACGGGCAAATATTGGACGTGATCGAACGCCAAGATTACAACGTCTTTAATCAGCGTGCCTACGTCCCCCAATGGCAAAAGTTTCGCACCCTACCCATAGCTTGGATGCGATCGCAAGTGTTATGAAGAGTGCTGAGTGCTGAGTGCTGAGTAGAGAGTTCTGAGTTCTGAGTGATTTTTAGTTTACTCAGCACTCAATAATGAATCAAGTACAAAGAAGATTACTGAGTAATATACTCATTACTCATTACTCATTACTCAGTATGGGTACAAGCCCCCACTCCTAAGTCTTCAATTTTTCATTTTTAATTTTTAATTGGAGCGCAGCGACTTGACTTATCACTAAACATCCGCTAACATTGATATTCGTGACCGTGGAGAGGTGGCTGAGTGGTCGAAAGCGGCAGATTGCTAATCTGTTGTACGGCAGGCAACTCCGTACCGAGGGTTCGAATCCCTCCCTCTCCGTTTTCCCACATCATAACAACACAGAGTTTGATGTGTTGCTCTACATCCAAGGGTAGATGTTATCATTTAACCTTTGGAGACTTGACCAGATAGAGCTAGTTGAAAAATCTAGTTTGAATCCTGCTTTCAAGCTCCCTTAGAATTGAGGAGTGAAAGTGATTATGACAAAACTTAGTGCTGCCCTCGCCCTAAGCTTAACTACCCTAGCCACTGGGTTTTTGATGGCAGCTTGTACAACCACTAATACTACTGATGGCACAGCTAGCAACACCACAGCTAGCCCAGCAGCCAACACTACAACTAGCAGTGGTACAGGATTAAAAATTGGCTCTTTACTACCAACGACAGGTGATTTAGCATCCATCGGTCAGCAAATGGCCCCGGCTGTTCCCTTATTAGTTGAAACAGTTAACGCCTGTGGAGGTGTCAATGGTCAACCAGTGACTCTGATTGAGGTAGACGACCAAACAGACCCCAAAGTCGGTGCAGCTGGTATGACTAAACTAGCAACCGTAGATAAAGTTGCTGGTGTAGTGGGTTCATTTGCTAGCAGTGTTTCCACGGCGGCGGTGTCAATCGCAGCGCAAAATAAAGTCATGCTGATTTCACCTGGTAGCACCAGCCCTGTGTTTACGGAAAAAGCACAGAAAGGTGATTTTCAAGGCTTTTGGGCGCGGACAGTTCCCCCCGATAGCTACCAAGGGCCAGCCTTAGCCGAACTAGCTATTAAAAAAGGCTATAAGCGAGTTTCTACAGTTGTCATTAACAACGACTACGGAGTTGGTTTTGAAAAAGCATTTGTCCAAGCCTTTGAAAAATTGGGCGGGACAGTAGTTAACAAAAATAATCCTGTCCGCTACGACCCGAAAGCTACTACCTTTCAAACCGAAGCAACTGCGGCTTTTGCGGGGAAACCAGATGCTGTATTGGGTGTTTTTTATGTAGAAACAGGTAGCTTATTATTAAAATCCGCTTATCAGCAAGGTCTCACCCAAGGCGTACAAGTCATGCTTACAGATGGCATGAAATCAGATGAATTCCCGGCTCAAGTTGGTAAAGCCAGTGATGGTAAGTACATTGTTTCTGGAGTTATTGGCACTGTACCTGGTTCTGATGGTAAGGCGTTAGAAGCTTTGACAAAACTCTGGCAATCTAAAAAGAATGCTTCTCCTGGGGAATTTGCTCCCCAAGCTTGGGATGCAGCAGCCTTGTTAGTATTGGCAGCACAAGCAGCTAAAGATAACACAGGTGTTGGTGTGGCGAATAAAATTAAGGAAGTATCTAATGCACCTGGTGTAGAAGTCAGTGATGTTTGTGAAGGGTTGAAGTTACTCAAAGAAGGTCAAGACATTAACTATCAAGGTGCTAGCGGTAATGTAGATGTTGACGCTAACGGCGATGTCATCGGTGTCTACGATGTTTGGACAGTACAAGACGATGGCAAACTAACAGTGATTGACAAAGTAACTCCAAAGCAGTAAGGAGTAGTTAGTGCTGAGTGCTGAGTGCTGAGTGCTGAGTGCTGAGTGCTGAGTGCTGAGTGCT
>NZ_CAWUDL010000071.1:0-35127 GCF_963920945.1 Anabaena sp. CCY 9402-a | reverse complement strand
GGTGACATGACAGGTGACATGACAGGTGACATGACAGGTGACATGACAGGTGACATGACAGGTGACAGGGTGGGGATTTTAGATTTTGCGGAAAGTTCTGTAGGCGGGTTTCCCAACCTAGGAACGCCACTTGCTACAAGCCGATAAACCCTTTCGGCAGTTCCTCTTGGGGGAAACCCCCTTTCCTATGGGACGCTTTGCGAACACCAACGCAGTGACTCAATTTTTCAAGACGGATTTTTAGATTGAAACTCAATCCAAAATCCACTGATTGAGTCGCCCAATGCTCAATGCTCATTGACTAATGACTATTAACTAATGACTATAATTATTTGCCCTGGAATCCATGAGACAGAATTAACTCAAAGCTTTATTTCAGGGTGCAGTCAAGATAGAAAAAATATATTAGTTGTGCCAGTGGAGGGGGTTTTAGCTTTATCAGGATTTCATATTTGGCAGTTTCTGCACGATCGCCTGCACAATAGGCTAGAATCGCCAGTTATATTCGTCAGCTTCAGTGCTGGTGTAGTTGGAGCGATCGCGGCTGCTACCCAATGGCAAATTATGGGAGGTCATGTCCAAGCCTTTATTGCTATCGACGGATGGGGTGTACCATTATGGGGAAATTTTCCCATTCATCGTCTTAGCCATGATTATTTTACTTATTGGAGTTCATTATTACTTGGTAGTGGGCAAGATAACTTTTACGCAGAGCCATCAGTTGATCATTTAACCATGTGGCGATCGCCCCAAAATGTACAAGGCTGTTGGGCAGATTCCTCCCAAGGTGAAATTACCACCCCAAAAACCCGTCTAACAGCAGCCGAATTTCTGCATTTATTATTAAAACGTTATGAAGAAAAATAATCCGGAAAACAGTATAAGCACACAGGAGTGAGAAATAAAGGATATTCCAGGTGATAGGGGACAGGTGACAGGTGATAGGTTACAGGTTACAGGTGATAGGTGATAGGGCAAACAAAGTAAGCGAAAGGATGTAAATAATCCCCAATCCCCAGTCCCTAATCCCCAGTTATTTAATTTTGAATTTTGAATTTTGAATTTTGAATTGATTTGTCCCCATCTACCCTAGTTAAAATACCAAAGTGACCCATGTTTCCAACTGAACCAGCTGCCGTCAATAATGGGTTTGGCGCACTGCTAAAAAATCGAAATTTTATGCTCCTATGGATGGGACAGTTGTTATCCCAGTTAGGAGATAAAGTCTTCTTTGTCCTAATGGTGGCGTTGCTGGAGAATTACCCACCGCTTCCGGGTTTAGCAGAAAACTCCATGTACTCAATTTTGATGGTGGCATTTACTCTACCTGCAATTGTATTGGGTTCTGCTGGTGGTATTTTTGTTGACCGCTTTTCAAAAAAGCTCATCCTAGTTGGCTCGAATATATTACAGGCAATATTGGTACTGTTAATAGCGTTTTCACCAAAAGAATTTCTGTTGTTTTTAGTCCTGACTTTTGCGATTTCTGCCTTAGCACAGTTTTTTGCCCCAGCCGAACAAGCGGCTATTCCTGTGTTGGTACGTAAAGAAAATTTTATGGCTGCCAATGCGCTGTACAGTAGCACCATGATGGGGGCTTTAATTGTCGGTTTTGCTATTGGAGAACCAATATTGAGTTTGGCGAAGTCTTGGTTGGGAGCAGGGTATGGTCAACAAGCCGTGGTGGGTGGGTTATATATAGTGTCAGCAATTGCCTTTCAGTTAGTTGATTTTAAATTAGAACACAAATCTGTGAGCGATCGCCGATCAGTTATCGATCCTTGGGCTGATTTAAAAGAAGGCTTGCGCTATCTCAAAAAAAATCGTCTGGTATTAAATGCCATGCTGCAATTAACCACTTTATATTGTGTATTTGCAGCTTTAATGGTTTTGGCAATTAGATTAGCAGCAGATTTCGGGTTAAAAGAAAAACAATTTGGCTTTTTCTTAGCAGCAGCAGGGGTAGGTATGGTGTTAGGTGCAGCTATTTTAGGTCACTGGGGCGATAAATTTCATCACAAACCCCTACCCTTAATCGGATTTTTGGTGATGGCGTTGGTTTTAGGTGTATTCACCTTTACTCACAGTCTCTTGCTAGCTTTAGGACTTTGTGCATTGTTAGGTATAGGTGCTTCCTTAATCGGTGTGCCGATGCAAACCCTAATTCAACACCAAACACCACCTACCATGTATGGTAAGGTATTCGGCTTTCAAAATCATGCAGTGAACATTGCCCTATCATTACCTTTAGCTATTACCGGGCCATTAACTGATGCTCTAGGTTTGAGAACTGTATTAATAGGAATGAGTTTTGTAGTCGCAACCGTCGGCGTTTGGGCATGGAAAAACACCCGTCGAGTTTTGCAAGATGTGATTTAGTCAATGGGGATTTCCCTGATTTCTCACCAATTATTGCCACCTCAGTCCAGAGTCCGTAGGGGCGGGTTCACAGATATGCTCGAATCATTCACGAATATTTCGCTCAACCCGCCCCTACTGTTTGTGAGAAATGCGGGATTGGGGATTGGGTTTTTTTCCTCCCTATCTTCATCTGCTTTCCTGTCACCTGTCCCCTGTCACCTGTCCCCTTCCTTCTACCATAAGTCAGGGAAAATTAACTAATATTACCCGCCGCAGTTCTAAACTAAAATCATGGGTTATCTTGTATAGTCCACTCCTAAGCATGATACAGATATATCAGCTACACTCTAAAGACAGAAATTTCATTTATAACTTAGTTGAAGTTTTACCCTAAAATTGACATATTAAATACAGAAATTCCAGATTAACTTAGCTATCCTCTGAGGTTTGATCGTGACTGTGAGCTTGCCTTCCCCGACTAGTCCCTCACAAACAGAGCAACACACCCAGTCTGCCAGCTCTACTTCATCAGTTGTGACCCCAAAACGGGCAACTGGTGGTTTTGCGCTACTGGATAGCCTCCTGCGCCACGGTGTTGAGTATATTTTTGGCTATCCTGGTGGAGCAATTCTGCCGATTTATGATGACCTGTACAAAGTAGCAGAAAATGGTCTTCTTAAGCACATTCTCGTCAGGCATGAACAAGGGGCCGCTCACGCTGCTGATGGTTATGCCCGCGCAACTGGCAAAGTGGGTGTGTGCTTCGGTACTTCTGGCCCTGGGGCGACTAACTTGGTGACAGGTATCGCTACTGCTTACATGGATTCAATTCCAATGGTAATTGTCACAGGACAAGTACCCCGGAAAATGATCGGTACAGATGCTTTCCAAGAGACAGATATTTACGGCATTACTATACCAATAGTCAAACACTCCTATGTAGTGCGTGAATCGGCTGATATGGCACGCATTGTAGCGGAAGCGTTTCACATTGCTAGTACAGGTCGTCCAGGGCCAGTTTTAATTGATGTTCCTAAAGATGTAGCCTTTGAAGAATTTGATTATCTACCTGTAGAACCAGGTGCAGTCAAATTACCGGGTTATCGTCCGACTGTGAAGGGTAATCCTCGGCAAATTAACGCCGCAATTCAACTAATTCAAGAAAGCCGTCGTCCTCTACTTTATGTCGGTGGTGGTGCGATCGCATCTGGCGCACACGCAGAAATTCAAGAACTAGCTGAGTTATTTAATATCCCCGTCACAACTACCTTGATGGGTATCGGGGCTTTTGATGAACACCATCCCCTGTCTTTAGGGATGTTGGGTATGCACGGTACAGCTTATGCTAACTTTGCCGTGACGGATTGTGATTTGCTGATTTGTGTCGGTGCAAGATTTGATGACCGCGTAACCAGTAAATTAGATGAATTCGCTTCCCGCGCCAAAGTCATTCACATCGACATCGACCCCGCAGAAGTCGGTAAAAACCGCGTCCCGGAAGTACCCATTGTTGGGGATGTGCGAAAGGTTTTAATTGACTTGTTGCGTCGCTGTAAACAAGCAGGCGCAAAAACCACACCTAACCAAAATATAGAATGGCTCAATTTAGTCAATCGTTGGCGAGAAGAGTATCCGTTAGTAGTCCCCCAACATCCTGACAGCATCGCACCTCAAGAGGTAATTGTCGAAGTTAGCCGCCAAGCACCCCACGCTTTCTATACTACTGATGTTGGTCAACATCAAATGTGGGCAGCACAATTCCTCAAGAACGGCCCCCGACGCTGGATTTCTAGTGCCGGGTTGGGAACGATGG
Source organism: Anabaena sp. CCY 9402-a (assembly GCF_963920945.1). Lineage (NCBI taxonomy): Bacteria > Bacillati > Cyanobacteriota > Cyanophyceae > Nostocales > Nostocaceae > Anabaena > Anabaena sp. CCY 9402-a. The sequence continues at coordinate 30,953 of NZ_CAWUDL010000071.1, read as the reverse complement.
GTTTTGGTTTACCTGCGGCTATTGGTGCAAAGGTAGCTTTTCCTGATGATCAAGTCATTTGTATTAGTGGTGATGCTAGTTTCCAAATGTGTTTACAAGAATTGGGAACTGCTGCACAATATGGCATTAATGTCAAGACTGTAATTATCAACAACGGTTGGCAAGGGATGGTGCGCCAGTGGCAACAAGCCTTCCACGGCGAACGCTACTCATCCTCAAACATGGAAGTCGGGATGCCAAATATTGAACTGTTGGCACAAGCCTATGGCATTAAGGGGATAATCGTAACTGAGCGTGAGCAATTAAAAGATGCGATCGCACAAATGTTAGCCTACGATAGCCCCGTAATTTTGGATGTTCACGTCACCAGAGACGAAAACTGCTATCCAATGATAGCTCCTGGTAAGAGTAATGCTCAGATGATTGGTCTACCCAAGCAACCACCAAAAACAAATGTAGAACCAATCTATTGCAGCCATTGCGGGACAAAAAACTTACCAGATCATAACTTCTGTTCTGAGTGCGGGACTAAGTTGTAACTAGTTTTTGTTCTAGCCAGCGTCTAAAATCCAACCATAGAACCCCGCTTTCTTAAAGAAAGCGGGGTTCTATTTATTTATGAGTGATAGTTTTTTGAACCTTAACAAGACTTACGCAAAAACTCTCTCAAACCCTTATTTCTCTGTGTTCTCTGCGCCTCTGTGGTATGCGCTACGCGAACGTTATTCCGTAATTTGTGCGTAAGTCCTACTTAATTACGAATCCAAAATGGCATTTAAATTATAAATCGTCATATCTGGTGGTAATTCAGGCTGTGGTATAGGTTCTAAACTAGCACTGATACCATTTTTGATTTCTACCTCGCAGACTGCTAAATGCAAATCAAAACTTAATTCCCGCATAATTTGCCGGGCTTGTTCAGCGTACCACTCAGGGAAAGAACGGATTAATATACTTGACTCAATTACCTCATAATCTGCGTCAATTTCTTCAGACTCATCCCGCAGTAGAGGGGGTATATCATTTGTCAGCTTATTTAAGCTGGGCAATTGTTGCTGATTTGTATTAACTCGGTAAAAAGGCATAAGCAATTCAAGATTAAAAATATTTTACGGGATGTTGCTAACAAATTTAAAGTTAAAACATCCTTTGAAGGACACTTGATTCAGGATAAGTACCATCATTATCTGGTTACTGAGTTCTTCTCAATACTTTTAATTTTGTTAGAAGACTCCGTAACATGAAACTTTTGAGTTATGGATTTCAATCTAACTTTCATAGGTTGAAACCCTAGAGTTTTGACGATTTAGGCTTTTTTTTACAGCTAATGATTCTAAATTTTGGCGAAGGTATTGTTTATGTTAGTGCCAAGTTTATAGGTTGGCAATATTATCAACCTGGTAAAAACAGGCAGAAGTAACTAGCCAGTACAAAATTTAACTCAGCACGGACTACTCTAACAGCACTTTTGCCCAAAAATTTTGTTAAGAAAAGTAACAAAAATTATTCGCCTACATAACTGCATATAAATTATCAAAAAATAAAAAACAGCACAGACGCCGAACTCGGACTGAGAATAAAGTGAAGAAATGGGTTCAATAGGTCTAAATTTGAGATTAAGTACGTCGGCGCGAATTGTTCCCTTCCTCCACAAGCCATCATTAAAGCCTACTATGCGTATTTGTTTGTCTGACAAGGCAATTACCAATTTAATTGCTGAAGATGTTCCCTATTTTGACTTGACAACTTTGGGACTGGGTATTGGTAAGGAACAGGGGAAAATAGAATTTTATACTCGCCACCCCATGACTGTCTGTGCTACGGAAGAAGCGGTAAGGGTGATGCAGCAGTGTGGAGCAACAGCACATTTCTCTGTAGAAAGTGGTACTCATTTAGAGGCAGATCAATTAATTTTGGCAGCTACAGGTAGTGCAGAATCTCTACACATTGCCTGGAGAATAGCATTAAATTTGCTGGAATATACTTCAGGAATAGCCACGCGCACCGATGAATTTGTGAAGGCGGCAAAAACAGTCAATCCGGCTATTTCTGTTGTGACTACGCGCAAGGTATTTCCAGGAACTAGAGCATTAATGATGAAGGCGATCGTTGCGGGTGGTGCGCTACCTCATCGCCTGGGACTCTCGGAAAGTATTCTGATTTTCAAGCAGCATTTAGTCTATATGGGGGGTCTGTCTGGATTGCTGGAACAGATAACTTCCCTGAAGCAGCGATTTCAAGAACATAAAATCTGTATTGAAGTGGAAACTGTAGAAGATGCTTTGGTAGTGGCTGCAAGTGGAGTTGATATCATCCAACTTGATAAGATGCCATTGGGTACACTCAAGGAGCTAGCCCAGAATCTTAAACAACGGTATCCTGATATTAAACTGGCAGCCGCCGGCGGTATTACACTCAATAATGTCCAGGAATATGCCGCCACTGGGGTAGATTTATTGGTTACAAGTTCTCTCTATTTTGGTAAGCCGGCGGATATTGCAGCGAAGATGTCATCATAATTCCTAAGTATCTCCTCACAAGTTCTTCAATCTTTTCTCGTAAGTTTAAGAAAGAGAGATAAATCAAGGATGCCTACCGAGTGAGTATGATGAAAAAAGATGATATGGATGTTTTAGAAGCGTTAATAGATAAGTTGACATTAGCTGCAATTCTAGAGATGTTAGAGCGCATATGCCACAAGAAAGCTGAAAATCTCAGAAGTCATTGGCAGGATGAGATTACAGCAAAGCTGTGGGAGAAAGCTGCTAGGCATATAGAACAGCTAAATGTAGATGTTTAAACGCGGAGGAGCGCGGAGGTGAACGCGGAGGGGCGCGGAGTATTTTTAAGTGAAATTTGGCACTTCTACCCAGCTTGAGGTGTGATGGGATTGATGGGATAAGTCCATTAATAACTGTGAGTAAATGCCTTCTTTTAGGGATGGTATTGTTTGTTGTTTAGTATCAATTCCTTGTACCCATTGATTAATTACTCGCAAAAATGCACAAATGCGTCCATCAGGGTAATGTTGGGGGAATAGTAATCTTTGGGGAATTTCGATTTCTTGGAGGGGTTGGCCTGGGTGAGAACCCCAGACGTTAAAGCCATGTATGTAATCTTTTTGGTTGTCGCTGCCTATGATTAGAGTACCGCGATCGCCATACACTTCTACCCAATGTGTACGAGAAGCGTGAACTACAGCACTGATAGCGACTTGGCAAGGTGTACCGTTGGCTAATTCTAAGGACAGCAAACAGGTGTCATCTGTTTCTACTGGCTTTAATTCACCGCTAGCAGGTTCAACTCGTGCGGGAATAGCAGTAGTCAAATGAGCGTTTAATCTCTTGACTGGGCCAAATAGCCAGTAAATGTAATCGAAGGCGTGAGAACCTAAAGAACCCAATGCACCGCCGCCTTTTTCTTGAGAGGAATACCAATTCCACGGGCGGGAAGTGTCAGCACGGGAAGAACCTAACCAATCAATTTTAATTAAGCGTTGGTTGCCTACATAGTCTGATGTCAATAATTCAGCGAAAAGTTGCCAGGCTGGGACAAAGCGAAATTCAAAGTCTACGGTAGCAATTACACTTTGTTTTTGGGCTAATTGATACAGTTCTTTGGCTTCAGTGACATTTAATGTTACGGGTTTTTCTAGTAGTAAATGTTTCCCTGCTTGTAATACTTGTTTTGCCATTTCGTAATGTAGAAAGGGCGGTGTTGAGATGCTAACTGCTTGTACTGTGGGCAAAGCTAGAATTTCAGCAATTGTGTCGCAGGCATGGGGAATATTATTAGCTTCGGCAATGGCTTTGGCTTTATTAATATCGCGGTGATAAATCGCAACTATTTCTGTACGATGATGGGTTTGGAATGCGGGTATGTGGACTTTTTGTCCGAATCCAGTACCGACAATTGCTACACCAATTTTATTTTGTAATTCTAAAGTCATTAATTATAAATTTTGGCTGGGTTGAATAAGAGTATGATTATCTCACGCAAAGGCGCAGAGACGCAAAGAGGAAAAGGAGTTTTTTCTTCGTTGTTGCATAAATGCGGGATGGGTTGAGATTGTTAGCTAATGGTAAAGCTAGATGATATTTGCTTACCCTGGGGGTTCTGCTTTGTAGTATGTGCGAAACAAAATTATTACTTTAAAAGTCGCATGGTGAAGGGATAGCGGTAATGTTCGCCATTATATGCTTTGGTGGCAGCAAAGGTTACTAGGAATAATTGTAATAAAAATAGGGCGATGATAAAGGACATCCAAATAAATAATAAGCTGTCTAAAACTGTATTTACTTGATTGATTTCACCATTCGTAGCTAATGCAATACCACAACTAGCTAGCACTAGTAGTAAAGAAATCATGATAATAATTACAATATAAAAAGTTAATGTAATTTGAAAATTTAAAGCTTCTTTTCCTTGAAAGTTAACCCAGGGATATTTTATTTTTCTTATTTGCCAAATGATGAGCGGGGCAGCGATGTTTAGGGGTATAAATAAAGGAATACCCGATAAAATTAAGGCAAATAATAGTATCCATGCTAACAATGCTGAGAGATGACACAACATAGCCCAGACACGCATTTGTTGGTTGTATTGTTCTCTCATAGCTTGTAATCTCATGTGGACAGAGAAAGAATATTTATCCACATTATCAATAAAAAAAGACTCCCAACAGCTTAGAATCTTAAAATTTCTTGGTCATAATTTTCTGGTAGGGGTTCTACTTCCCAAACTATGCCTTCGCCAGCATCTAGGGCAACTTCAACGTAAAGTTGTTCTACGGCGGTTGTGGCTATATCTTCATTATTGGGAAATGGTTGTAAGTCTTCTGTGAGGAGTCTCAGTTTAAAGCCGCCAGGAATGACTGCGCCGACTGTTGCATTGCGTAATTCAAACCGCCAAGATGGTTCTTCTGGTTCGCCTTGGGGTGAAATTAATAGTTCGTAGGTTTGACCGGCGATCGCTAATCTACGAGATAATGTTGCTCCTGGTTGTATTCCTTCTACACTCCTCGCGCCAGCTGCACTTAATTGTAAGTTCAATTTTCCCCAACCTATCGCCTCAGCCGTTTGGGAAACACTCTCTTGCAACCATTGCAGCACTGAACGCTGTTCTGGTAGTCCTAGGCGGCGTTCATATAGGCTTTTGCGCCAGCCTCCATGTTCCATCAGTCCCCCCCACAATTCAAAAGGGACGGCTAACCGGGGGGTAATAACTTCGGGGTTTCCTAAACGGGTAATTAAGTTTTGGACTTGGGCTAGAGGTAAGGTAGGTAAAGTTGCCAGTTGGCTGCGTGTGGCTGTCTGGAAACAAAATTGTAATTCCACAGGTAACACACTGATGTCAGTGGTTATATCACTCGCATCTAAAGTATAAGTGCGATCGCCTGCGTCATATTTACCTTGATTTTTCAGTTGTGCGTGACTACAGTAACCCCAAACCCTAACGTAGCCTGCATCCGGTTCTACTTGCACCGCTAAATAATAATCCCCCACCCAACTTGGTAAATCTACCCATTCTTGGGGTACACGTAATTCACTTAAATCAATATTTTCACTGGGAACTAAAATAAATTTAGTTACGTCTAAAGTGACGGCAGTTCCATTTACCAGTTCCCAAATGCTGGCTAGAGAATTGGTATAAGGCCAAACCTTTGCTTGGCGTGTAAAATCTTCTTGCAACCACGGCAAGACTGCACTCAAGCAAATTTCATTTAAATAGGCTTGATACCAGGAACTAGGATGGGAAAAAGACTGACTAGCAGCTATATTTACTTGATTTTGGGGATAATTAGGAACTTCTAAAATCAAGTCTGTTGAGTCAGCAAATGTAAATACAGTAGGGTTAGCAGTCATGAGGGACACTCCGGGGGGATCAATTCAAAATTCAAAATAGCCTGCGGCAAGTCTTGCGCCTACAAAATTCAAAATTAAGAATTTTTTGGATAATTAGCTATTTCTCGAACAGACGTAAAAATCTACAAATCTTAATAATCAATTTTCGACTGTTTTAGCATAGTTTAGGGGTGCGAGGCATTGTAGTAGTTCTGTAGCCAGTCTTCTATCAACGTACTCATACCCTTTAGTATGTCTGGTGTCAGGGAAATATGCAGTGTATCTTGACTCCAGGTTGCTAGCGATCGCAATAAAGTTTCTTTAGTTTTGCTGAGTCGCCGGGAAACGGTATATTGCTTGATGTCTAATTGTTGAGCGATCGCATCTTGATTCAGTTTTTGGCCGTAGTATAAAATTACAATTTCTTGTAATTGAGCATCTAGTTGAGAAATTGCTTGAACTAATGCTTGATTGATTTCTGTTTGTTGCGAATTTCTGGCTTGTTCTTCTTCCAGAACAATGATTTCTTGAATTAAAGATGGCTGTTCTGTACCAGGGAGATTATCCAACATCTCAAAGGAATCATCACTACCTTTAGTAACATTCAGAGAATCTAGGTTGGGATACAGATATTTGCGTGCAGCCTTAGCCGCACTCAATAACCATTTCTCTAGGGTTTGGGGGTTAGTTGATTGTGTGCTTTGGGAGTTGTAAGTTTTAGCGATCGCCTCCCAGGTTGCATCATCTGGGGGAGATAATTGGCGCGAGTTAGCCGCTTTTGTAGGCACATACAGGGTTTTAAAACAACTCCATGCTTGGATGTAAGCCCTAATTTCTGTTGGGGACAAACCAGCATTTTGCAAAGATTCCTCCAACCGCTTTTGGCTGATTTTGCGTAACAGACCCCAATCAGTGCAGATATCAACTTCCTGGCGTTGGCGTAGGGTTTCCCGAATCGCACTACCAAAGATAATGCTAGCGTAGTTTTTCAGCGTGCTAGTTTGACTGGGATTAAACCCTTTGAGGACTCGATCGATTTGGGCGATCGCTACTTGAAAACAATCTGACAGCTTGTACTGCGTACTAGTAAGACTAGCGGCTGTTTTTTGGGATGTCCAATAACAAGGTTCTTGCAGATAAGCCATCAGATGTTGCTTGGCTAAGGATTGAGTTTCAGGAGTCTGCAAAAACTTATACCAATACAACGCCCAAAAATGTTCTGAAGTTTCCTTGGGGGTTTGGTGGAGACAACTTTGAATGCTGCGACGCAAGCGTGATTCCGCCGCCCACCGACTGAAGCGATCGGCATCGAACTGCACAAAAGTTGAAAAAATTTCAATGATGCTTTGCCGAGGTTGCATAAAAAACTAGAAGCCGATCTATAGGACAACAGAAGGTGTTCAACAACACCTGCACACACTTTACTACAAGGAAAAAGTATCATGTTTCGCCTAGGAATTAAATCTTTAATACTTGGAGGCATGGTAACCTTAACTACGGCAACTACAGCTTTAGCCCAAGTACCAAGACTTCAAAACTTCCAGCTAGTTCAAAAACAAAATTTTAATTGTGGCCCGCATCTGCGTACTTACGTTGTCAAATCTCTTAATGATAGTCAGGGTATTGGTATCCGTTGCGTCAAATTTAGCGAAGGTATACCAGGAAAACCAATTCCCAGATTGGCGTGGTATGGTGAAGGTAATTGGAGCGGTTCAACCTATCGCCACGTAGGACAAGCCATCTACAGAGGCCGCAATTTAGTTGGTTTTGCTTCTGATATTCACGGTAATGGTGAATATTTTAACGGCGACTTCCCCGGAAATTTAAATGTGCAAGTATTGGGTGGTGGTTCAACAATTCGTGTTACTGGTGCATGGAATGAAGAATGGCAATTAGTCAGAAGCACTAATTATAAACCTTTACCCAGACCAAAAACCTGTGGTGGATATTTTGATGAATACCAAGTTTCTGACCTCTCAGGTAGTCGTAGAGGTGATGGCTTGCGTTGTGTTCTCCGGGGTGGTCTGAAAAACACTACTTGGTTTGGTAATGGTAATTGGGGCGGTTCTACCTATTCTCATGTAGGAACACGTTCTGTTAATGGTTACGGTGCTGGTGATATTTGTGGTACTAACTTCGGCACAATTTGTAACACCTTTAGTTGGGGTTCATTGAAGTTAACACCTGTTCCTGGTGGTTTTGATGTTACAGGTGCTTGGAGTGAAAAGTGGCGGTAATCAATTATTAATTCGTTAAAATTCCCAATTCAAATTTTCACAAATTAATAATTTTGAATACCTGATATTTATCTACAAAAATTAATATCAGGATTCATCTATCAAAGATTAAATGGAGTGTGAATAAAATGTTAAAACGTTCTTTAAGTCTTGCTGCTGCAAGTATAGCTTTAACTGCTGCTTTTGCCAGTCCTACTTTAGCTGCACCAGGTGATTTTGTTGGGACTTGGGTTAATAAAGATGCCAATACTCGCGGTATTACTCGCTTAGTTATTACTTCTGCTGGTAGGAACACGTTAAATATTCGCGTGTTTGGTCAATGCCATCCTACAGATTGCAATTGGGGTACTACACAATTAGCTACCTATGGTGTTAATGTCCAAGATACTAATCATGGTTATGGTTCGGCTAATTACAATAAGGGCTTTGCTAATACCTTTTTAGGTTTAGGCTATGCTGGTAAACAAATCATGCTACAAAGCTATACGCAATTTTTAGATAATAGTGGTCGGCAAAACTACTATTCTCGTGAATACTTTCACAAAATCCCAGTAGTTAAAGTGCCGATTAAACATTTACCACTTAGCCCTAATAGATGATTTGCAAAACTCAGAACGCCTATGGAGACGTTGCAATGCAACGTCTTTACACCCTAAATTAAACCTGTTCCTTTACCTCTTCTATCACCTTTTTCGGTTAATTCACCTTCTTTATCTTCATTAACTTCGGCTAATTCTTGCATACGTTCTGAGGTATCTTGTTCTGCTTCTTCTTTCGCATCACCAGGAACTTCGTAATACATTTCAGGTTCAACTGCATAGTTATTTAACAAACCTTCTTTATCTACTGTATAACCATCTGTAGTGCGAACACTTTGGGCATTTGTTTGATCATCTGTAGGTGCATCTGCTTCTCTTTCTTCTGTTGGCAGTGTTTTGTATAAATCACCTTCTCTTTCTTTGCGAGCAGCAGTTTCAGCAGGGACAATTCCTCTATCATATGTATCTATTTCTGCGCGTTCAGATGAATCTATACCTCTATTTTTTTCACTAGCCATAAATATGTCCTCGTTAAAAAAAACTGTTAAAACTTCGAGAACAATATTAAAATTTTGATAACGATAAATCTACTATCTTTAGTAGTAATTTAAAATTAACTTTCTATATTTATTTATTCCTTGCGGTATATTCAAATCAGTATAAATGAGAGTTGAAAATCTAAATGATTGCTAAAAACTAAGAATCCCGATTTCTGTGAAAAACCGGGATTGTGAATTGCAGCCATACTCAAAAACTAAATATGATTGCTACCGCATATAAGAAGAACTTAATGTTAGAGAATTTATCCACCAAAAAATTGATTTTTCAGTGAATTAACTTCAGATACTAGTTCTTGGCGAGTTGAAGACTTAATAAGATAACGGAAAATAAACCAGGTTGAGTAACTAATTCCAATCACTTCAAAAAGAGGTGATAAAAGCGGGATATCATTGATTGCATCTATTAAAGCTAGTAAGACCTTCAGTGTCACTACAAGCGATAAAATTAACAAAACAGTAACAATGGGCTGCTTATATTTTTGATAAAAACTCCCTAAATATTCAGGGAATTGTCCAAAAAAATCTGCTACTTGTTTGGCAGTTTGCTGCCACTGGGCATTGCTGTCAGTTGCAGGTGGTAGCTTAGGTAAGTTACCATTTTGTGCCTCTGGTAGTGCTATTGTGCCTTGTGGTAAAGTGGCATTTAAGGATTCCGGTTGCTTTTGTTCGGTTTCCATAATTTTTCTATTTTGGTAATCAAAACAGTTTTTCTAAGTGATCAGATGTAAATAAACATAATCATGAGCGTTGTCAATTGTCAATCATTAGAAGTAAGTAGTTACACTAGCGACTGACTATTTTAATGATTAGCTATATTTATTTACACCTAAATAATACTGTAGCCACCAAATTTAGGACACTTCCGAATCAAGAAACATCCCTGATTCCCTTGTGGGACGGGTGAGGAAAACCATTCCACATTCCCCATGCCACAAGAGGGTAATTTATTTCTCAGAAAGCTCTAGCTTGTTGGCGGCGCAACGGTTGCATTGACAATTACCTGTGTGACACCTTTAATTTCTTTTGCCAAAGGTTCAATCTTCGATAACTGCTCTTGATTGTTTACAGTTCCGGCAACAGTAACAATTCCATCTTCTTCGGCATTAACCGTTAATTGACCATCAGGGATGTTAGCCTCCAATTTCGATCGCACTTCACTGGCTAAATCACCTTCGGTTCTCTGTGCATCTCCACCCGTCAGATTATTTCGCTCTTCACGGGCGCGAATGTCTGCATTCAGTTGTCTCCTGCGAGTTTCACTTTGAGCATCTTCTTGGGCTTCTTGTGTTACTTGTGCCGTTGGAGCTTGTGGTGCTTCGTCTGGTGCTGGTGCAGTCACAGTTGTTTTGGCCGTGTCTTGACAAGCCGCCGCACCAATAACTAAAACACAACTAATAAAAAAAGGAGTGAGCTTGTTCATTGCTTTATTTCTGGAGGTAAATATGAAAAAGGTAGACTTGCTTAACAAGTGGGAACTAGCTTGAAAATCTAGGTTTTGCCCCACCCTAATCCTCCCCTTGCACTAGATGCGAAGCGGCTTTCCGAAGGGTAGGGGAGGGAACTGGATTAGGGAGATTAAGGGGGTTAAATTCGTTCTTCCCGGCGGTCAACAATCACTACCGCAGGATCATGCCGATCGCCTGTAACTGGTTTTTCAGTCCGAACAATATCTTCGTGTCTCGCCCGTTCTAAACCTTGGTGATGGTGGCGTTCCGCGTCTAAATCGGTGGCATCAAAGACAGCAAATTCTTCAATTCCTCGGTGTTTGAGGATTGTTTCTGCGTGGTGGATTTGTGCTTCTGTTCCATCGACAATTACTAAGTAATCACCTCTTTGGAAGCGATCGCTATAAACTCGTGCGCGGTCTTCAGGAATCCCTAAACCAACTAGTCCGCCAACAATTCCCCCGGCTGCTGCACCTACAGCACCACCCGCTACAGTAGTCGCTAAAGCAGTTGCGGCTGCACCACCCGCAATCACTGGGCCAATTCCCGGAATTGCCAATGCACCCAGACCGACTAATAAACCACCCAAACCGCCGAAAACTCCGCCTGTAGCAGCTCCAGCCTTAGCTCCTTCGTCAGCTTTATTGCCTATACCTCTATCAACCCCTGGTGTGCCATGATCCTTGGTATCTTTAGCAATCAGCGAGACTTGATTCATCGGGAAACCGGCATTTCGCAATTCGGCTAATGCAACTTCTGCATCTCGACGATGAGGAAATACCCCTATCGCCCGTCTAGTTCTTTGTATAGATGTAGTAGTACCACTGGTTGGCTCAACACGAGCGACATTTGTAGTAGGACGTTGTGCATCAGGAGAGTTATACACGCCGTACTCTTCAATACCACGGCGATGTAAAATTGCCTCTGCCTGAGCAATTTCTGCATCTGTGCCATCAATGATCACTAAATAGTGTCCTCGCCGTACACGCTCTTCGTAGACTCTAGCTCGCTCTTCGGGGATACCCAAGCCAATTAATGCACCTAGTAAACCACCAGCCACCGCACCGATACCAGCTCCCGCTAAGGTGGTGGCTATAGTAGTTGCGGTTGCTCCCGCCAGCATGATCGGGCCAATACCAGGAATTGCTAGAGTTCCTAGACCCACTAACAAGCCACCTAAACCGCCTAAAACTCCTCCCGAAATCGCTCCGGTTGTTGCACCTTCATCAGCTTTATTACCTACTTTCTCCTGCACTGGAGTCCCAGCCATATCATCATCCCGATCTGCATTTTGTGCGATCACCGAGACTCTGTCCATAGGAAAGCCGGAGTGCTTCAACTCATGTAGTGCCTGTTCAGCATCCCGACGATTAGAAAACACACCTACAGAACGTCTATGTATACCCACAACCATGTCTTATTTCTCCCGATAATCAACACAAAAATTACTGATTAAAAAATTCACTTTCACAGATAAAGAAAATTTTTGAATTGCCATTACTTCTAATAAACATTTTTTTATATTTCTTTTCATCAATCTGTTGGCATAATTTCCTGTTCTACCAAGAGAAATAGATAATGTCACTGAAAGCATAAAAATTACCAAAGCAATAAAAAAAAGACTTATTTCCTTGGAAAATATAATCAAAAAATAAATAGGTAAACAACCAATCTAAACGCTTGTAAATGCGTATTGTCTTGATTGTTTTAGTAATAGTTAGAATATTTTTTATTAAATATTTTACTAGAAGATATAACCTTTGATAGTTAAACTTCTTACCTAAGAAAGTGTAGTTCAATTACAACCAATAAATAGACTAGTAAATAAGCCATTCTCTAAGAAGTGGATATTTAATCTATTGAGCGTAAGAGAAAAAATACTATGTTTGAAATTTGGGAAAGTATTTCGATACAACCTTGGTTATCTTTTGGTGTAGCATCTACAACAAGATTGCCAGATGTCATAATGCCAGTAGAACCATCTTTTGTGTTTTCTAGTTCACAGTTTCTAGTAGCTTTGTTAGCTGGCACTTTAATGGCGATCGCCTTTCAATTATTGTTAACCAACCTTTCAGTAGCTGCCAGAATATCAACTTTAGGAACTGATGTAGATAATGGGGAGTCAGACAGTTTTGGGAGGAAGATTCGCAAAGTTGAAGCTAAAGTTGGTGCTTGGGGGATCATCACCGCCAGTATTGCTTTATTTGCGGCTTGTTTTTTAGCAGTTAAACTGAGCTTAATTGACAGTGCGCTGCTAGGAGCTATTATTGGCGTTGTCATTTGGTCTACCTATTTCTTATTAGTAGCGTGGTTGGGTTCTTCCTCAGTTGGTTCTTTACTCGGTTCTATCATCGGCACTATCAATTCTGGTTTACAATCCCTGATGGGAACGGCAACCACAGCCATTGGTGCTGGTGCTGCACAACAACAAGCAGTTTCCACGGCTGAGGAAATTGCAGCCGCAGTCAGGAGAGAATTGACGGCTGGTTTGGATACGGAAAGTATTACCAATACCCTGCAAAATTCCTTAGCATCTCTACCACTGCCAAAACTAGATTTAGCAGACGTTCGGAGTCAGTTTGATAAAATTCTGAGTGATGTAGATTGGGGAACACTTGCTGATGGCGACTTACTCAAAAATATTAATCGCCAAACCTTTGTAGATTTAGTTAGCAGTCGCACCAATCTATCTAAGGAAAATATCAACCAAATTGCTGACCAATTAAACGCAGCTTGGGAACAAACCTTTGCTCGCCGCAACCCTACAGAACAAGTCATCAATTTGTTACAATCTGCTACTCCCGAAGAGTTGAAATCGGCAGATTTAGGTGAACGACTACAACAGTTAGTGACTGTAGGCAGAAAAAACGGTAATGGCAGAAATGGTGTAATCAAGCAAGCTGTACAATATGGTGTAGCTGCTGCTATGCCAACAGTCTTAGATCGAGTTGATATCGCTGATATTGATGTCGATAAAATCACCAATCAATTACAAAAGTTAAAAGACAAAGTTCAAGATATCGATGTCGATAAAATCACCCACGAAATACAACAACTCAGAGATAAAACCACTGAGCAAATAACTGAGAGATTCCCCGCGCCTAGTGATAACACCATCAAATCAGATGTCAAAGACTATATCTTGAATTCTTTTCCTTGGCATTTCAACCGCATCACTATTAGAGATGAATTCCCTGAAGTTATCTATGACCCCCAAGCAGATCCGACAAATGTCCATCAGCAACTAGAACAACTCCAGTCGGATAACTTTAGCAACTGGCTGAAACAACGAGGTGATATTAGTGAAGCGAAGGTGACAGAAATCTCCCAACAGATGGATAGCATTCGCCAGGAAGTTTTAGAAACTGTGCGCCAAACTGAAAGAGTTGAAAAAGGTCAACAAGTTCGCCTCCGCATCGAAAATTATCTACGTGCAACTGGTAAAGAACAACTGAATCCAGAAGCAATTGGGCGAGATTTTGCCAACTTGTTAACAGAATTAGATGGTGAATCCATAGATTTAAGCACTCTTTTACAAGGATTTGACCGGGAAGCCTTTGTACAGATACTCTTGCAACGAAAAGATTTTAGCGAAGAGGAAGCTAATAATATAGTTAGTCAACTTGACGGTATCTGCAATGATGTCTCCAATCAAGCCAGAGAACAACAAGAACAAGCCACAAATAGAGTTAATCAACTATGGCAAAGGGTCGAAGATTATCTCCGCCATACCAACAAAGATGAGTTAAATCGTGAAGGTATTAGACGCGATTTTCAAGCATTACTAGAAGATCCCCAAATAGGAATTAGGCAGATTAGATCGCGCATATCGCAGTTTGACCGTGATACATTTGTAAAACTGCTCAGTCAGCGTCAAGATTTGAATGAAGAGCAAATCAATCAAATTATCGATCAATTAGAATCTGTCCGAGATAACGTTTTACAAACACCGCAAAAAGTAAGAGAACAATACGATCGCACCATCACAGCTATTGGTGACTATCTCCGCAATACCAATTTAGAAGAACTCAACCCCGAAGGGATTAGACGCGATTTAGAAACTTTACTAACTCAGCCACAAGAGGGTGCAGAAGCATTACGCGACAGACTAGCGCAAGTTGACCGCGAAACCTTGGTTAAACTCCTCAGCCAACAGGGGAACTTGAGCGAAGAGCAAGTTAATCGGACAATTGACCAAGTACAAGAGGCGATGGGGAATATAATCAGAACGCCACGCCGCTTGGCAAAACGCACTACTCAGAGAGTGGGAGATTTTACAGCCAGCCTGGAAAATTATCTGCGTCACACCAACAAAGAAGAACTTAACCCCGAAGGTATCAAACGGGATTTAGGATTGCTATTGCAAGACCCCCGCTTGGGAGTAGAAAATTTAGGCGATCGCGTTTCTAAATTTGACCGTTCCACAATGGTGGCGTTATTATCTGAACGGGAAGATATCTCAGAAGAGGAAGCAAACCGGATTGTTGATCAAATCGAATCAGCACGTAACTCGATTGTCCAGCAAATCCAGCAAATCCAGCAAAAATTCCAGTCAGCCATTGACCAAATTTTTGGCAAGATTCGTAACTACCTCGATTCCCTAGAACGTCCAGAACTCAGCTATGAAGGTATTAGACAAGACTTTGCCAAAGTGTTTGATGATCCGCAAGTAGGATTTGCAGCTTTGCGCGATCGCCTCAGTCAATTTGACCGTGATACCCTAGTAGCCATCTTGAGTTCCCGTGAGGATATCTCCCAAGAAGACGCTAACCGCATCATCAACCAAATAGAAGCGGCGCGAGATAGTGTAGTGCAACGCGCCGAAAGGATTCAGCAAGAAGCCCAAAAACGCATTAAAGCAGTGCAACAGCAAGCTAAAAAACAAGCCGAAGAAACTAGAAAAACCGTCGCTAGTGCAGCTTGGTGGCTATTTGGTACAGCATTATCTTCCCTCGTAGCCAGTGTAATTGCTGGTGTAATAGCCGTCACAGGCTTATCTTTACCTGGTTGATATATGATGTTTGCTTGACAAACAGAGAACCCCAGCCTGTTCAAGAAACTGGGGTTTTTATTATTTAATTACAGAAAAATATTTTTGCGTAATTTCTGCATTAACTATCGATATATATAACAAATATTATTGAGGTATGGATATCCTGGCACTAAGTCGGTGATCCCATATTTTAGATAAAGATAAATCACAGTTAAGTATTACGTGAGTTTAAACTATTTTATAGTTGTGGGGAGTGCAAACTATGCTAGAAAGACTATTTTTAGCTGGTATCTTAACATTTACTTTCAGTTTATTTGCACAGGTGCATCGTTCATCTTCTTTGGTAATGAATCAACAAATAAACTCATATTACAAAGTGGCTTTCACTCTGAGCCAAAAACCTTTAAAGGAATTCAAAATTCCAAATTAAGTAGAACAGGGTAAATAATTAAAGGTTTGTAGTGTACTCCTGCGGGGTGAATCCTACGGATACGCTACGCGTTCACGCAGTATTCCGCAGGAAGCGCGGTAGCGTTGCGTAGCAAAGCAAACAACGCGGAGCGTCTGTCTACAACACGCTCCGCGTTGGCGTAGCCTCTGTCTACGACACGCTCCGCGAATAAAAAAGGACTAAAGTCCTTACTACGAAATCAATCTTAATTTTTTTACATTACTTAACATAGTTTGGTTTTTTCAAGTTGTTCTACTTAAACGCACTCAATACTTTTTCATCACATATTGTATAGAGATTAAGTGAATACCGTAGGTCTTTACGGAGGTCAAACTGCTAACATTACTCCTATCATAAGCCCAAGTATAAATTTGTCTTAGGTTATTTTGGGTATTGAGCAAAAAATTTGCTAACTGATTATGAAAAATATAATTTTAGCTACATCCGTATTTTTGACTACCATTAGTCTGACAAATGTTGTCCAAGCGGGAAATCCTGAACATTTGAGGCAGTTATTAGCAACAAAACAATGTCAAAACTGTGACTTAACCAATGCAGGCTTAGTCATGGCTGATTTGTCAGGTGCTAATTTAAGCGGTGCTAATCTCACAGGTGCTAATCTGAGCCGTGCTAACTTAAGCGGTACAGATTTGCGGGGTGCAAATTTGAGTGGTGCGGGTTTATTTGGCGCGAATTTGAGTGCAGCTAAACTGGGTGGCGCAAATCTTGCTAGTGCTGACTTGCGAAATACCTATCTAGCAAACACAGAATTTACTGG
The DNA here is from genome assembly GCF_963920945.1 of Anabaena sp. CCY 9402-a. NCBI lineage: Bacteria > Bacillati > Cyanobacteriota > Cyanophyceae > Nostocales > Nostocaceae > Anabaena > Anabaena sp. CCY 9402-a. Next base: position 14,107 of record NZ_CAWUDL010000071.1, on the reverse strand, counting down.
TGCTTACGTCACTGGTGCAAACTTCCAAGGTGCAGTAGGTATACCATTACAAATTGCTACAGCAGATGAATTTTATGCTTGGGGCGTAGCTGAGGCACAAAAGGGCAATCAAAAGCAGGCGATTAACTATTTTAATCAAGCGATCGCCATCAAACCAGAATACGCAGGTGCATATTTAGCGCGTGGTGTTGCTCGCTACCAAATTTTTGACAGAGAAGGCGCATTTCAAGATGCTCAAGCAGCAGAAAAACTGTTTACATCTGAGCAAAACGCCACAGGAATGCAAACAACCCAAGCCTTTATCAAAGAACTGCAAAACCCTTACACAGAAAAAATTAGCGCAGGTAAACCCAGTTTTTTCGACTTTCTGGGTAGCCTCAGTTCAGTCTTACTACAATTTCTCCCATTTTGAGTGTTTAACTATCAATTAAACGTAGATCAACTCGCTTGTGATTAATTAAGTTGCGAGCAACAATTAGCCGATATTTGTAAAAAATTTTGTAAAATAGGGGTTAGACTGTTTTGCTGCCAGATTACAGCAGTTTCTATGACAGGTACTTTGTCTAGTATGGGACGATAAGCTACACCAGACCTTTGCAGATTCTGTAAAGAAGATGGTGCGATCGCTACACCCATTCCCGCCGATACTAGTCCAATAATTGTTTGCATTTGAATCGCCTCCTGACTAATGTTAGGGCTGAAATTTCCCTGCTGAAAAAGACTCATGATGCGATCGTATAGTCCCGGTGCTAAATAACGGGGAAACATAATTAAAGGTTCATTGAGGAGCGATCGCACTGAGATGTATTCTTGTTGAGCTAATGAATGAGTTGATGACAAAGCCACCATTAAGGTTTCTCTGTGAATACATTTATAAGATAGTGTGTCATCTTCCAAAGGTGGATGAGCAAAACCCACATCAATCCGAGAATCTCTCAGTGCTTGCTCCTGTTGACTTGTAGTTAACTCCAGTAAGACTAGTTCTACTTCCAAAAATTGCTCGCGAAATTGTCGCAAAATCAAGGGTAATAGGTCATAAATTACCAAGCTAGTAAATCCTATGCGGATTTGCCCTGTTTTACCTCGTCCAGCCCTTTGAGTTAGTGCTACTGCTGTTTCTAATTGCGCCAGTAGTTGATAAGCCTCTTGTAAAAATACCTTACCAGCTTCTGTTAGCTGTACTTGTCGCTTAGTTTTGCGATGAAAAAGTTTTACACCTAGTTCCACCTCTAGCTGCTGGATTTGTTGGCTGAGAGGCGGTTGAGATATATGCAGTCTTTCTGCGGCTTTACTGAAATGTAGTTCCTCCGCTACAGCAATAAAGTAGCGCAGATGTCGTAGTTCCATATTTATGATATTTTATAAGTCTTAATTTTAAACAAATATATATTGGACATCTCAAAAAAGTCTACCTATGATACTTCTACAGAGATATGAGTGAAACAAAGATGTCAGAGAATCTGAGAAGTCAAGTTGTCACACAAGGGGTACAGCGATCGCCAAATCGGGCTATGCTGCGTGCAGTTGGTTTTCAGGATGAAGACTTTAACAAAGCAATTGTCGGTGTAGCCAATGCCTACAGTACCATCACTCCCTGTAATATGGGGATTAATCAACTAGCACAAAGAGCCGAAGCCGGAGTTAAACTAGCTGGGGCAATGCCGCAAATGTTCGGCACAATTACTATTAGTGATGGAATTTCAATGGGAACTGAGGGGATGAAATATTCCCTAGTGTCACGAGAAGTTATTGCTGACTCCATTGAAACCGCCTGTACCGGACAAAGTATGGATGGTGTAATTGCGATCGGTGGCTGTGATAAAAATATGCCAGGGGCAATGATTGCGATGGCGCGGATGAATATTCCGGCTATCTTTGTTTACGGTGGCACAATTAAACCTGGACACTACAACGGCCGCGACTTAACTGTTGTCAGTTCCTTTGAAGCTGTTGGTGAATACAGTGCGGGGAAAATTGACGGTACAGAATTGATGGAAGTAGAACGTCGCGCTTGTCCTGGTGCGGGTTCTTGCGGTGGGATGTACACAGCTAATACTATGTCATCGGCCTTTGAAGCAATGGGTATGAGCTTACCCTATTCTTCTACAATGGCGGCGGAAGATGACGAAAAAGCCGACAGCACCGAAGAATCAGCCAAGGTACTAGTAGAAGCAATACGTAATCAACTTTTACCCCGGCAAATTATCACCCGTAAATCTATAGAAAATGCTATTTCTGTAATTATGGCAGTGGGTGGTTCAACTAATGCCGTATTACATTTTCTAGCGATCGCTAACGCGGCTGGTGTAGAACTAAATCTAGATGACTTTGAAACTATTCGTGGTCGTGTACCCGTTTTGTGTGATTTAAAACCCAGTGGTAGATATGTCGCCACAAACTTACACCAAGCTGGTGGTATTCCCCAAGTGATGAAAATGCTACTCGTACATGGCTTACTTCACGGTGACTGTATGACCATCACAGGTAAAACCATTGCCGAAGTTTTAGCAGATATCCCCGAAGAACCACCCACAAACCAAGATGTAATTCGTCCTTGGGATAAACCAATGTATGCTCAAGGTCACTTAGCTATTCTCAAAGGGAATCTAGCGACAGAAGGGGCTGTAGCTAAAATTACTGGCATTAAAAAAGCCTTAATTACTGGCCCCGCCAAGGTATTTGATTCCGAGGAAGAATGCTTAGATGCCATCCTTGCAGGTAAAATTCAAGCTGGTGATGTGATTGTCATCCGCTACGAAGGCCCTAAAGGTGGCCCTGGTATGCGGGAAATGTTAGCCCCCACCTCAGCAATTATTGGCGCGGGTTTGGGTGATGCTGTCGGTTTAATTACTGATGGACGCTTTTCTGGCGGTACTTACGGTATGGTAGTCGGACACGTCGCCCCAGAAGCAGCCGTTGGTGGTGCGATCGCTCTGGTCGAAGAAGGTGATAGCATCACTATTGATGCTAATTCCCGCTTGTTACAGTTGAATATCTCTGATGCAGAATTAGCCAGCCGCCGCGCTAACTGGAAACCCCGCCCACCTCGTTACACAAAAGGCATCTTGGCGAAATATGCCAAGTTAGTTTCCTCTAGCAGTGTTGGGGCTGTCACAGACTTGGATTTATTTAATTGATCCTAAATTGAATTGAAATTTTGGTGTTGCAAAAAAGTGGAATGAATTGATACAAGCAAGTGAAGAAAGTTTGAACTTTGCTTAAATTATCCCACCAATATGCAACGCCAATTTTTTAACTGTCCCCCTGTCCCCTGTCCCCTGTCCCCTGTCACCTGTCCCCAATAGTTGCTTTTAGCCAAATTTCCCCATTATCCCCTAATAACTTTTCTGCGGCTTCTAACATTAATCCTGATATCTCTTTAAGGTCTTCACGATTGTGCAAGTAAGTCTTTAGTGCTTCCATCGGGTCGATGCTACTACTAGCAGTCAATTCAGGAATGCGGGGACGAGCTAACTGACTGATTAATTCTGCTTGAATAGTATAAGTATGGGCAGCACTCAGGGCAGAATGTAAGGCAGAGTTATCAATCAAATCGATTTGTTCGGAACGAAGTTTATAAATTAACCGTACTACTGCATCTTCTAAATCATGTTTAGCGATCGCTTTTATTAAAACACCTTGGGGTTCTTCTGCTTTCGACACATCTACTTCTAAAGTACGAAAAGTCCGAACTGATAAAGGGCAAAATTCCCATTTTGCACTCCCCCGTTCCAGTTCCAGCATGATATAACCTTTATCTTCTTTCTCCTCACTAAAATCTACCCGTTCAATACTCCCCGGATAAATCACAGGTGGGTTATTAGATTTATTTAAATTTTGATGGCGGTGGACGTGTCCCAAAGCCACATAATCAAAACAAGGACGAGTCAACAAAGATAAGGGGAGAGTAAAACCTTTACCCACCGCCAAAAAACGTTCAGCCCCTAAAGTTGCATTATCAGCCATCAAGTGAGCTAAAAGCACAGTTGGCACATCGGGGTCAAGCCGACGAATTTCCCCTTCGATAACAACTTGCAAGCGTTCCGTTAACAATTGGTTGACTTCCGCCAGTGATAAACCGTCTGTTTCTTGACGAGTCATCAATGTGGAACGGGTAAGCCAAGGTAGGGTAATTATTTGCACTTTACCGTTGGGGGTAGAGATGTGGTGAGTAGTTAACTTATCCCCAACCACAAAACCCGGTACTCCCAAAGTGCGGTAAATATTTAAACTCGCGCCTCCCTGTCCTTGGGAATGTTGGTCATGATTTCCCACCAACAACACCGTCGGAATATTAGCATCAACCAGCCGCCGAAATTGACTAGCAAAAGCTTCCTGTACATAAGGCGGCGGTGTCGCATCAGGAAAAGCATCCCCACCGAATAAAACCAAATCTACAGCATCCGTCAACGCCCGATCAATACACAGAGATAAAGTCTGCACAAAATCTTCCAGTCGCGTGTTTAAACCTGTAACGGGATTAATTCTGCCGTGGGAAAAACCGCTTCCCATATGAATGTCAGAGAGGTGAAGGATTTTAATCATAAGTTAGGTCGTCGGCAATATTTTTGATTAGCAAGAGGAGGAGGGGAATATAAGTTAATCTGCTTTTATCATGATGCCGCGTGAATTTGTAATTCCTAGGTTATTGTACGGAATAAAAATTTCTAGTGATAAATCTAATTTCTTAGTAAATACTACAGCATTTGCTAAGATATATTGCTGTATTTTAAGTTTTACCTTGGTTTCTTAGATATTTGTACGGTGACTGATATGTTTATGAGATAACAAAATTTGCAGGATTCTACTATGATAAATAATCAAAAAAGTCGTAATTCCCTGGGAGAATCTATGATTATGGGTGCTTTAATCATGTTGACTAGTGTCAGTATCATCATCATAATGAGTGTTTTCTAAACATAAAAAATAAAATTTTAGCTACAAAAGTTTACAAAATTCCTCTCATAAATGAGAGGAATTTTGTAATTTGGAAGTTTATGAAGAGTGGTGAGTTAAAAGTGCTGTTAGTGGTAGCAAGGCGTTGAGCTTGTGCTGAGTTAAAAAAACTGACCACTTTCTTGCGGGGTTTGTACTGGGTGCTGAGTAAAGTCAATGCCAAGAATTAATACAGCGTGGATCTGACAAGCTTGCCTTTTCTGGCTCTCTGGGAAACCAGGGTGCTGTGCGTTTGCAAAATTCTACCAGCATTAACATAACTGGGACTTCGATTAAAACGCCTACTACTGTAGCGAGTGCAGCACCAGAATTTAAGCCAAATAGCATAACAGATGTAGCAATGGCTACTTCAAAGTGGTTACTAGCTCCAATTAAGGCGGCGGGTGCAGCGTCTTCATAAGAAAGATTGAGCTTTAATGCTACTACATAACTAATTAAGAAAATGAAATTAGTTTGAATAAACAATGGCACAGCAATTAGTAAGATGTGCAGGGGATTGTTGACGATTAATTCACCCTTAAATGCAAATAGCAAAACTAAAGTAATTAGCAAAGCAGTAATGGAAATAGGACTGAGATACTTCAAAAATTGCCCTTCAAACCATTCTCTGCCTTTATATTTGAATATCCAGTAACGGCTGTAAATCCCGGCGATTAGAGGCAATCCAACGTAAACCAACACTGATAAAACTATCGTTTGCCACGGGACTGTTAAGTCATTTGCTGCTAATAACCACCTGCCTAAAGGTGCGTACAAAAATAGCATAGCCAGAGAGTTAACTGCCACCATGACTAAAGTGTGTCCTTGATTACCGTAGGACAGATAACCCCACATTAAAACCATCGCTGTACAAGGTGCAATCCCTAGTAAAATTGTGCCAGCTATGTAAGAGTTAGCGATCGCAACTTCACTACCACGAATTAATTCTGTCCCAGTAATTAACGGACGAAATAACCAGCCTAGAAAGAATTGGGCAAAAGCTACCATTGTGAATGGTTTAATCAACCAGTTTACCACTAAGGTAAGAATTACAGGCTTTGGTGTACGAATAGCATTGATAGCTTGGCTAAAGTCAATCTTCACCATGATGGGGTACATCATGAAAAACAGACATACCGCAATGGGAATTGACACTTGATACACACTAATAGCATCAAGTTTTACTGCTATCTCTGGAAATAACCTTCCTAGGAAGATTCCAGTCAAAATGCACACAATTACCCACAATGTGAGGTATTTTTCAAAAAAGCTGAGATTACTCTTAGTTTTACGATTTAAACTCATCTTTAGAGAACTCCAAAAAATAAATTATTCCGCTTTAAGTCGTTGACTGTTGACTGTGAACTGTCAATGGAATATTTTTTTCCTTGGAAGTCCCTTATTACTTTGATACATCGGTTTTTAGTCTCCGTCACCAGCTTTCCAGGCGATCGCTTTACTGGGTTTAGGATTTGGTAACTTCAGTGAAACTACTGCTGCTCCTAGTACCAAAAATGTTGATGTCCACAGACAACCCACTAACCCCAGCCATTGATATACCAAACCTGATAAGACAGTCCCAGCCAAGCGACCACCGGAGTTAGCCATATAGTAGAAGCCAACATTTAACGCCACTTTGTCATCATCGGTAAATGCCAACACCAGATAAGAGTGAACCGCAGAGTTAAAGGCAAACACCACACCAAATACCAGCAGTCCCCCCACGATGGCGATATTAGCGGGGATACCTAATTGTAGAGCTATGGCGATCGCAGCTGGAACGGCTGTGAGAGTAAATGTCCAGAACTGGATAGTTTTAGATTGTGGCGGACGACCAGAACCAAATCGCCGCATTAATGTTGGTGCTGATGACTGAATAATGCCATAGCCAATTACCCACACCGCCAAAAATCCACCCACTTGATAAAAAGACCAACCTAAAACCTCACGCAAGAATACTGGCAAAGCCACCACAAACCAGACATCCCGCGAACCAAATAAAAAGAATCGAGCGGCTGAGAGAATATTAATCTCTGGACTTTTAGAAAACAGTTGACTAAATTTGACTTTTTTCTTGATTTTGCCCATCCCTTTCGGCAGCATCAACCCAGTAAACATCAGCAGGAATAAAGCAGCTGCCATCACTAACAAGGAATTGACAAAGCCAATCCCAGCCAACAATGCACTACCAACAAAAAAACCAACTCCCTTGAGAGCATTTTTAGAACCAGTCAGCACCGCCACCCATTTAAATAGAGCAGAATGGGCATCTTGGGGAACTACCAAGCGAATAGCACTTTTAGAACTCATCTTGGTTAGGTCTTTGGCAATTCCAGAAAATGCCTGAGCTACCATCACATATGTAACAGCCAACCACTGCGCCCAACCGGGATTCAGATATGCCAGCATCACCAAAGAGAAAATCTGTAATCCAATGCCAGTATAAAGAGTAACTTTTAATCCTAATTGCGAGCCAATCCAACCGCCTAAAAAGTTGGTAATAATACCAAAGACTTCGTAAAACAGGAACAAAGAAGCGATTTGTAATGGGGTATAGCCGAGTTTATTGAAGTAGAGTAACACCAGCATTCTCAGCGCACCGTCTGTAATGGTGAAACCCCAATATGCAAGTGTTACCAGAATATAGTTTTTGAAATTGGCTTTAGAAGCTGTGGTAGTCATGGGGAATGGGGGGTAGAGGCAGGGGAGCGGAGGGGCAGGGGAGCAGGGGAGAAGAACGATTACCCAGTCCCTTCTAGTTCAAACTCAACGCAACCTTACGAGCGAGTTCAACCATGCGGTTGGCATAACCCCATTCGTTGTCATACCAAGCCAGAATTTTTACTTGTGTCTCGTCAACCACCATTGTGGAGAGGGCATCAATGATGGAAGAACGAGGATCATCTTTGTAGTCAATAGATACTAAAGGACGCTCTTCGTATCCGAGGATGTCTTTGAGTGGTGCTTGTTCGGAAGCAGCCTTTAAAAGTCCGTTGATTTCTTCTACTGTGGTGGGTCGTACAACTTCAAACACACAGTCTGTTAGTGAAGCGTTGAGTAGTGGGACTCTGACTGCAATACCGTTGAGTTTACCTTTGAGTTCAGGATAAATTAAAGCGATCGCAGTTGCTGATCCTGTAGTGGTAGGAATTAGTGATAAACTCGTAGCACGCGCCCGACGCAAGTCTTTATGGGGCGCATCGACGAGGGTTTGAGTATTTGTGTTGTCATGGATTGTAGTAATGATTCCATGTTTAATCCCTAAGCCTTCGTGAATGACTTTAACTACTGGGGCTAAACAGTTGGTTGTACAAGAAGCCGCAGTTAAAAGATGATGCTTTTCCGGCTCATAGAGATAGTCATTCACTCCCATGACAATATTTAAGGCTTCTTCCTTCACAGGAGCAGCCACAATTACCTTCTGCACCCCACGCTTAAAATAGGGGTCTAGAGTTGCAGGAGTGCGAAACTTACCGGAACATTCCAGCACTATATCAACACCTAAATCTTCCCAAGGTACATCGCCTGGTTGGGCATACTCACTAAAGCTGAGGGGTGTGCCATCAATCAGAACACGTTCACCTTCTGCTTCTACTTCTGGTGTCCAACGTCCATGTACAGAATCAAATTTGAGCAGGTGAGCTGCTGTTACTGCTCCACCTTTGATTTCGTTGATATGCACAAATTCTAGTTCTGGCCAACCCCAAGCAGCTCGTAATGCTAGCCGTCCAATCCTACCAAATCCATTAATGCCAACACGAACTCTCATGATTTTTCCTGTTAATATCTACATTCAAAAAATTGGAGTTTTGATATCGGCACTTTCACAACCGGATACCAGACAGGTAACAGTAAAATTTAGGTTGTTTATCATTACTGCACCAATATTTATAGCTTTTGATTTCAGTTAGCTATTTCCCTTCTGCTGCTTTTAATAAGTCACTGATTGTTAAATCAATCTGTTCTTTTCCCGCAAATAAAGTTCCTGTTTTGCCTTTTTTAAACCGTGCTTTGGCTATTTCGTATGATTCACTGGGTAAAGGCACATATCCTACAGAAGTAGCTGTAAATTGTGCATATTTGATGTAGTAATCGATTAATTCTTGGAGTGCTGGATTTTTTTCTACAGCCTCAGCATTCACATAAATGAATAAAGGTCGAGACAAGGGTTGATATTTGGAATCTTCAACAGTATCACGGGATGGTAATACTGCTCCTTTGCCGTTATCTACTGCTAGTGCTTTGACTTGGTTTTTGTTGTTTAGATAATAAGCGTAGCCAAAATAACCCAAGGCATTCGCATCTCTAGCAACTCCTCTGACTAGTGCTAGGTCGTCCTCACTAGCTATATAATCATTGCGGCTAGCTCTGGATTTACCAACGATCGCTTCTGTAAAATAATCAAATGTTCCTGAATCTTTACCTGCACCATATAAGTTAATTGGTTGATCAGGCCAAGAATCACGTACTTGTTTCCATCGTGTAATTTTACCTTCAGCTTCTGGTTGCCAAATCTTTTGCAACTCTGCTACTGTGATATCTTTTGCCCAAGAATTATCCTTATGGACGGTAATTGTTAAAGCGTCATAAGCAATAGGAAGTTCGATAAACTTCACACCATTTTTGTTACAAGTTTCTATCTCTGCTTGCAAAATCGGTCGTGAAGCATTGCTAATATCGGTTTGTTTCGCACAAAATTTCTTAAACCCGCCACTTGTCCCAGAGAAGTCAACTTTAACTTGTCCTCTGTACTGTGGTTTTGTTTGTTGAAACTGGTTAGCGATCGCTTCCGTAATTGGATAAACTGTACTCGAACCGTCAATCTTAATTTGTGACACTGTTTGAGTGTTGCTCACTTCAGCTGCGGTTACTGGTGGCTGAGTTTCAGCAGATTTGTCGGATGTGGTAGCGCAACCTGTGGCTATAACCAGCATCCCAACTGCGAGAGCCAAGTTCTTTGCTATTGCGTTCATTGACCTCACCTTTAGGGGTGATATGGAGTTTATATTTATATCATTTCAAAAAAAATTGATATGTCAATCACAAAATAGCTTCTATACACAAAAATTCATCAAAAAAAGTTGATGTATCAGGAAATATTATCACAGGGGCGTGCAGGTAGAGTTTGCCCTAAGTTGCGGTAATCGGCTAAATATTCTGCCAAAACGCCAAATTGAGGCAAATTGAGTCTGTAATAAATCCAACGTCCTTGTTGACGGGAGTTAACTAACCCGGCTTCTTTCAGAGTCTTGAGGTGAAAAGATAATTTAGATTGGCTCACCCCCAAAGCTTCGCACAAGTCACAAACACACAATTCTCGCTGACGTAGCAATTCCAGCACATTAATCCTAATGGGATCGGAAAGGGCATGGAAACCAGTAGCGATGAAATGGGGAACGTTAGCGATGGGGGTTTGCATGAATTAATTCGGTCAAAAATGCTATGTATGTTTATTCTGAGGCAGAAACAAGGGCTTCCGGGCAATAACAAATACCAGCTTGTTTAATGCGATGTAAGGCTTCACCCAAGCGATCGCAATCTGCTATCAAGCTAATACGCACATATCCTTCACCAGCAACGCCAAAGGCATTACCCGGAGTGACAACAACGCCTGTCTGCTGCAACAAGTTCAAAGCAAAATCCGTTGAACCCATACCCACAGGACATTTAACCCACAAATACATTGTAGCTTTGGTTTTGGGGATATCCCAACCCAACTGTCCTAACCCTTGAATGAGAAAATCTCGGCGGGTGCGGTAGCGTTGTTGTACTTCGTGTAAGTAAATATCAGGTAGTTGTAAGGCTGTCTCGGCGGCTGTTTGTAAGGCGGCAAAAATCCCATAATCCAAGTTGGTTTTGAGTGTTCGCAAGCCTTGAATCACATGGCGATTCCCCACTACAAACCCGACACGCCAGCCAGCCATATTGTAGGTTTTAGATAAGGTATGAAACTCTACACCAATATCTTTTGCCCCAGGAATTTCTAGTAAGCTAGTGGGTTGATAACCATCAAAAGCTAACTCGGCATAACACAAGTCATGCACCAAGAGAATTTCGTACTTTCTAGCAAACGCGACGATTTCCTCAAAAAATTCGCGGGGTGCGGTGGCGGCTGTGGGGTTGCTGGGATAGTTGAAGTAAAGTATTTTGGCTTGTCTAGCAACTTCTTCAGGAATGGCGGCTAAATCAATTAACCAATCATTCTCAGGCTTCAAAATCAAGCTGTGGACTTTGCCGCCAGCAATTACTGGCCCGCGAAAATGGGCAGGATAGGCGGGGGAAGGCACTAGTACCACATCACCAGGATTAATATATGCGATCGCTAGATGAGTTAATCCTTCTTTAGAACCGAGTAGCGGTAAAGCTTCACTATCAGGATCTAATACCACACCATAGCGACGTTTATACCAATTAGTAATGGCACGGCGGAAACTGGCCGTACCTTCAAAGGGGGGATAACCATGATTGGCGGGATCTTGCAAAGCCTTGATAGCCGCTTCTACCACCGGTTGTGGTGTCGCGCCATCGGGATTGCCCATCCCCAAATCAATTAAATCAATTCCTTGTTCTCTAGCCTTAGCTTTTAACTCATCGAGACGGGCAAATACATAAGGTGGTAGTTGCTGTATCCGATCTGCTGGGGTAATCCAATCCAAACTCATTCCTCAACCTCGTCACTTATTCCCCTGGTGGAGACACGATTAACTAAGTCTCTACTATCTGTCGGTGCAGTGGTAGAAACCATCGCTGCCATTAACTGTTCCAACGCAACTTTAAATGGTAGTCGATGAATGTCCGATTCAGGTGCTAAAGCGACTTCGGCGGCTGTTTGTAACTCGCCGAGGGTGATGTTACCCAAACCCAAATCAGCTAATTTTTGTGGTAATCCAATCTCTGCATAAAACTTCAACAATTGTTGTCTAGAAGCAGCTGCCAGTTGGTTGCCTTGTACCATTTCTTCTAAACGCAGCTGCACTAAAATACCATAGGCGACTTTTTCGCCGTGGATGCTTCTGTGTCCAGCAATGTGAGTTAAACCATTATGGACTGCATGGGCGGCAACGGTGCGACACTGCGCCCCACCCAAACCGCCAATGACACCAGCTAGTAAGACAGTAGCATCAACAACTTCTTGCCACACTTCACTGCCTGGTTTTTCTAAAGCTGCGGCTGACTTTTGCAATAAAATATCCCGCAAAACTCGCGCCTGTTGAACTGCGGCAATAATTAAAGTGTGTTCTAAATGCCCACTACTAACTGAAGCTTCGTACCATTTTGCGATCGCATCCCCAATTCCTGCTACTAAGGTATGTGGTGGTGCTGTTTGAATCAACTCGTAGTCCAATATCAATAAATCGGGACAGCGAGACAAAGCCACATCATAGAGAAATGCTCCTTCCTCAGAATAGACATTCGATAAAGCCGTCCAAGCTGCACAGGTAGCGGCTGAGGTGGGAATGGTGGCGACGGGTAACTGTAACTGATGGGCAACTAATTTAGCTGTATCTAAGGCTTTACCACCACCAACACCGATAATCACATCAGCTTTATGTTCTTTAGCTACCTTCCTCAGAGATTTTAAGCTAGCTTCCGAACAGTCTGTACCATAGGAGGCTGGAGTCACTTGCAGATTTTGGTGTTCTAAAATCTGCTGTAAACTCTCCTGAAAAATAGCAAGGGTGCTATTTCCTGCCACAATCAAGGGACGAGTGCCAAGTTTGGCAATTTCTAAGGCTGCTGACTGCAATATATGCACGCCACGCATCACTTTTGCTGGGGCAATGGCGAGGGTGAGGAATGAACTAGAAGTTTGAGTAGTCAAGGTTTGAGTAGATATTTGATTAGGCATATACTCTAGTTTGCCAAAATCTTGATGTTTCTTAATAAAATTAAATTTATAGCAATTGCAGATGAAATCAGCTAGTGTGGGCAAAACGCGATCGCTCGCCTACACAACTGAGCAATAACGCCAACTGCGCCTTATTTTGACGGTTGGAGTAATTCGTTGGTATTGCCTATTAGCCATAAATTCCGAACTATCAAAGTTTTGAATCATCGGACGGTTTCCTCACAATACCACTGACAGAATGCTTAGTGAAAGTAAATATTAGAGTATCTAACGGATATGAGGCAGTTTTAGCTGTACTTATAGCCCGTAAATGACACTGTAATTAAATTTATGTGAATAATATCTTAATCTAAAATTAATCAATATTGTATACACAAATACAAAAAAATAACATTCTCTTGATGTATCCAGATCACTTTTACTTAAAAATTTTAAGTAAAAAATAATACAATAACTAAAGTATGTTAGGAAATTTTAATGTAGGGTGTGTTGTCGCACAGCGCAACGCACCGTCAAAAGTTAGTAATAATGGCAGATTTAGGAGTTGAGCAATACTTTCTTCATCTAAATTGAGACTATTAATGGTGATTCTGGTAAAGGTAATTTACCTAATTGATATTTAACAGTTGCTTCCAAAACTGGAACACAACTTAAATATATGTCATTATTTAAATCACGAATAATACTTTGTAAATGAATTGGTAATTTTGGATCACCACTAATAAACCATAAGAAAATATGGGTATCTAACAAAGTTAGTAATATAGGATATACTGAATTAAAGTATTTTCTAGATTAGTAAATGAAGAAAAATCTATGACTATGGAAAATAATACTATTCCCCCCATTAATTATGCACCTCTGGAATTGCAAAAGGAATTAACCGATATGCACAAATTAAAACCTGAAGAATTATCAGAAATTGTTAAGGGTAAATTTCCAGAAATTCAAAAACAATTTCAGCTATCCCTATTTTCTGCTCATTCAGATAATCAGCGAAGTGAATCCGAGAAAAATAATCAATTAAGTGAATCAGATAAATTTTTAATTAAACGAGCTTATGCTATTGCACTTTTGTATGCTCAAGGTCGTTCTCAAGAAATTAAGGATCTTTCCAAAAAGAAAGACACAGTTGATTTTGCAAGAGTATGGACTAAGTTAATAGTCTCTGTAAACTCTACTATTAATGATAAAACTTTAAATGACCGGATTAATCAATTTGATTGTGTGATCGCAAATCCTCCCTTTCAAACTAAAAAACATCAATGTTAGGACTTACGCATTGACAAAAAACATCATCTATAGAACCTAGGGATGCTAGAT
>NZ_CAWUDL010000070.1:0-35381 GCF_963920945.1 Anabaena sp. CCY 9402-a | reverse complement strand
GAGCAGTTATCTATTTTATTTATAGTATTTTATCATAACCACTCTAGGAGAGCCTCGAAATTTTCTTAATTTAATTATGTATAATAGCTGGAAATTGAGTAATTGGTAATTAACGATACCTCACTAATTTTTACTGATTACCAATTACCACAATTAAACAATACTTACTTTAATCTGCATTTTACAAACATCCTGATTGTTATACAGATAATTGTTTTTTACTCCATAAAAAACTTTCAAATTCTCTTGATGGCAATGCTTGACTAAATAAGAACCCTTGCATAGAATCACAGTGATTTTCGCGTAAAAAAGATAATTCTGCTTCTGTCTCTACACCTTCAGCTATCACTTGCATATTCATATTATGTGCCATTTCGATTAAAGCTTTTGTAATGGCAGATTTTTGAGGATCTTGAGCAACATTATGGATGAAGTAACGGTCAATTTTCAGTGTATTAACAGGCAAGTTTTTCAAATAAACTAAAGAAGAGTAGCCTGTGCCAAAATCATCAATAGCAATTTTAACTCCTAAAGATTGCAATTCGTGAATAGTAAAAATTGCATTATTTAAATCCTGCATGATCATGCTTTCAGTTAGTTCTAATTCTAAATATTTTGGATCTAAATTATTTTTCTTGAGAACATGAGTTATTTTCTTAATTAAATCTGGCCTATTAAATTCTATCACTGATAAATTGACACTAAGAGTTAAGTAGTCTATGCCTGCATTTTGCCAAGTTCTGATTTGCTGGCAAACATTTTCTACTACCCATTGACCAATTGTAATAATTAACCCTGTAGACTCTGCTAATGGAATAAATTCTGCGGGAGATACTAAACCCAATTCTGGACTTTGCCAACGTAATAAACTTTCAGCAGCAACGATTTTACCAGATGATATATCGACTATAGGTTGATAATGTACCTCAAATTCTTGAAATTTTTGTTTTTTAATAACTTGATTGAGACTCATCGACACTAACTGCATTTTCGGCGATGTAGTTTTAACTGTGTTTTGATTGATGAAGTGTTTCTTCAACGTAGCTTGTCTTTCTAAACGATTCATCACGGCACTTAATAATTCTGCTCGTGTAAATGGCTTAGTCAGATAATCATCTGCTCCCATATCCATACCTTGCCGAAAATCGGCTTTGGCAGATTTTGCTGTCAAAAAAATGAAGGGAATCGCCGCAGTTGATGGTTCTTGACGCAATGTGGTGAGTACGCCATATCCATCAACTTCTGGCATCATCATGTCACACAAAATTAGATCGGGAAATTCTGCTAGAGCCAAATTGATGCCGATTCGGCCATTGTCCGCCGCCACCGTTTCAAAATCTTCAGCTTCTAGTAAGTCTAAAATGTTTTCACGTACTAGCTCTTCATCTTCAATCACTAAAATTTTGATCATTATTACCTCAATTTATATTTCATTATTTAATGGCAGATTAATAGTAAATACTGTACCAATTCCTAGTATACTTTTGACAAAAATTTCACCTTGATGAATGTTTACACATTTTTTTACAATAGCTAATCCCAATCCAGTACCTAAGATATTACCTACATTACTAGCTCGATGAAAGGATTCAAATAAACGAGGAATATCTTCTGAGGGAATCCCTATTCCCTCATCTTGAATTGCAAATATAGCTTGTCCATCTAACGACTTCAGCATAAATTTGATATTACTATTAGCAGGTGAATATTTGATGGCATTAGATAGTAAATTACTGAGAATATGTCCTAGTAATTTATCATCCATACAACATTCTATGGATTCCTGTTCACTGGTAAAGTGAATTTGGTGATTACTAAAATGCACTTGGTTTTCTTCTACTAATTGACGGCAGTATGCAACTAAATCAAAGGGTTGGGGTACGAACTCTAGTTTTCCCGCTTCTGCCTTACCAATGATCAAAACATCATCTAACATTTCAGTCATGCGCTTAACAGCAGTTTGAATCCGGGTTAGATGTGTAAGTTGTTTTTCTGGGGTCAATTTGTGATGATAGTGTTCTAGTAACTCAGAGGAAGACAGAATGATACTCAAAGGTGTGCGAAATTCATGGGAAGTCATAGAGACAAAGCGGGATTTGAGTTCGCTAAGTTCTTTTTCTTTCTCTAGTGCTACTTTTAATTCTTCTTCTAGTTGTTTGCGATCTGTAATATCTGCCCTGTAGCCGACTAGTTCCACTGGATTGCCGGCGTCGTCGCGCACCACCTTGCCTTTATCGTACAGCCAACGGTAAGTCCCATCTTGGTGTAAAAAGCGGTATTCCAGCTTATACTGCCCTTGTTCTAAGACATTGGCAAGATTGGCAATTACTTGTGGTGCGTCTTCAGAGTAGATACGACTTATCCAAAAGCTAGAATCTTCTGTAATTTGCTCTGCTTCATAGCCAAGCAGGGTGGAGACATTTTCGCTGATGAAGACAGCCCTAAAATTGCCCGCAGTTTCGCAGGCGTATATCATAGCTGGGCTAGATGTCAATAAATATTGCAGTCGCTGTTGGCTAATTAGTAGTGCTGTTTCTGCTTGTTGACGTTCAGTGATATCTGTTTGAATGCCAATGTAATGGGTGAGTTTATTACTATGATCATAAACGGGGGAAATATTTAACTCACTCCAAAATAAACTGCCATCTTTACGGTAGTTGCAGAGGATGACAGTGCCAGCCTTACCTGCTTGCATTGCAGCATTAAGTTCTTCTAACCCTGGTTGATTGATATCTGCGCTATGGAATAAGCGGAAATCCTGTCCAATTACTTCTTCGCCTGAGTAGCCTGTCATCCTTTCAAAGGCAGGGTTAACATAGATAATTGGCCCGTTGGGGATACTCGCATCTGCAATAATCATGCCATTACTGCTGGCTGCGATCGCCCGATCGCGCAGCCGTAATCCTTCCTCTACTTGCTGACGCTTGGTGATGTCAGTATGAATACATACTGCGCCGAAAATTTTGCCCTTAGCATCTTTAATGGCATCAATGCGGAGATCAACTTGCATAATTTGACCTATGCGCGATCGCATTGTCACTTCACCTCGCCAAGACTCTCCCCGATTGATAGCAGTTAATATTTGTTGACTGTCTTGAGGGATTTGGGAAATCACCCAAGTTCCCCCACCCGCTTCTAGTTGCTCTCGATTATAACCGTATAATCCCACAAAAGCTGGGTTAACATAAATACTTATACCCTTAACATCTGTGATCACAACAGCATCACTGGTACTTTCTATTGCTTTTTGAAAACGTAATAGAGATTCTTCTGCTAATTTGCGTTCGGTAATGTCGCGGGTTACTTTAGAAAAACCCTGTAAATTACCGCTTGTATCTCGTAATGCTGTTAAAATGCAGTTTGCCCAAAAATTTGACCCATCTTTGCGAATAAAGATACTCTCACATTCACATCTACCTTGGGCTGCTGCAATCTCTAACTGTTGCTGTGGTATAGCCTCAGCAATCTCTTCTGGCGGGAAAAAACAAGAAAAATCTTGTCCAACGATTTCTGGAGTTTGATATCCAGTAATACATTCTGCACCAGAGTTCCAACTCATTACTTGCCCTTGGGGGTCAAGCATATAAATTGCGTAGTCTTTAATGCTTTCTACTAATAAACGGAAATATTCTTCACTTTGGCGCAGTTCTTTTTCAGCCTGTTTGCGGTCTGTAATATCTGTAGATATGCCACATACAGCATATGGAACACCATTGTGATCTTTTAAAGGAAATTTGACAGAAATGTAGATGTGTAAACCATCTTCTTGAGGTACTACTTCTTCTACTTCAATGGGATTACCATCTGCAATTACCAAGTGGTTATTAACTGCAAAGCCATCAGCAATATGATGAGGCCAAACATCATATATGCTTTTGCCTGCAATTTCGTATTGATTAATATTAAAGAGTTTTTCGTATTGGTGATTAACTAGCAGAAATCTATTTTGGGTATCTATTAAGTAAATGACCGTCGGTGAGTTATCCAAAATTGCCTGTAATTGCGCCTGTACCTCCTGTAATTTGGACTCAGCTTGTTTACGATAAGTGACATCTCGATCTATGCCTCGGTAGCCACAAAATTTCCCCTCAGCATTAAATATTGGGACGCCACTAGTTTCTAGAATTACTAAATGACCATCTTTATGGAGGTTAATATTTTCTAGACATTTAAATGGTTGTTGAGCAGCTGCAATTGGCTCAAAGATGCTCAATATACGTTCAACTTCTTTTGGAGAAAGAAGTTCTAAGGGGCTTTTACCTAATAATTGGTGTGGTTCATAACCCAAAATATCTTTGACTTTGGGACTGACATAGGTATAGATAATGTTTTCATCCACTTCCCACACCCAATCACTGCTAGCCTCCACTAAGTTACGGAATCGTTCTTCACTTTGTTGTAAGGCGGCTTCAGCTTGCTTGTGTTTAATGCCAATAGCTATTTCGCGGGCGGCTATATCCAACGCTTCCACGGTAGATTCACTAAGAATTTGGCGCGAAAACAGGGCTATTACACCTATGATTTCGTTTTCCACAATCAGGGGATAGCCAGCGAAAGCAATCATACCTAAGTGTTTAGCCCACTCTTTATTACTAATGAGGGGGTCTTCCTGTACAGTGTTGGTGAGATAGGGCTGACCTTCTTGAGCAATTAATCCAATTTTGGATTTACCTAATGGTACATATCTATGCTGCCCATCGATGTGGGTGTATATACCTGAGCTGACTTGCAATTCCAAAATATTGTTTTGGGGGTTTAGTAGCCAAATGCGGGCAAAGGCGGCATCCAAACTTTTGACTAGTGCCTCGGTGCAGTAGCACATCATGTCTTGTAAGCTGGAACTTTGAGTCAGCAGAGTATCAACTTCACCCCGAAAATCTGCTAACCTGACTCGTTCTGCCAGAGCTTCCTCTGTACGTTTGCGCTCATCTATATCAGTGTTAGTACCGAACCAATTAACTATGTTACCTTGCTGATCTTGTAAAGGTAAGGCACGTCCTAAGTGCCAACGATAGGTGACAGAATCTGCTGATAACAGACGAAGTTCTATTTCATAATTAGCACCTGTAGTTAGGGAATGACTCCAAGCGGCTAAATACCTTTCCCTATCATCAGGATGGACAAATTTCTCCCACTGCCAACCCAATACTTGCTCTGGAGTAGTGCCGAAAAAGTCCAGGGTGCGCTGGTTGACATATTCATAATAGCCATCTGGTCTAGCAATCCAAACTTGTTGGGGAATAGATTCTGCCAGAAACCGAAAGCGTTCTTCACTTTTCGCTAAAGCGGTTTGTTCTGCCAGCAGTTGCTCATTTTTTTGTTGCAGGGCGATCGCGCGTTCAGCTAATTGCATTTCTAGCTCTTGGTTCGCCTGTGTTAAGTTGGCTTGTGCTTCTATGCGATGGTCGATATCCATCGTGACTCCAATCATGCGAATGGGTTTACCTATCCTATCTCTTAGGACTGTTCCCCTGGCTAAAACCCATTTATAGGCGGATGTTTGTCCTGGAATCAGTAACCGATGCTCTATCTCAAATGAACCCAGATTGGCGATCGCTGATTGGTTAGCTAGCTCAAATATTTCCCGATCATGAGGATGTACTAAAGTCAGCACTTCATCCCAATCAACTGTTCCCATTGCTTCAGGTTCACTACCCACAACAGCAGTATTCAAGAAATAGATTTGATTATTAGTCAGATTATGTTCCCAATAAATTGTTTTGGTTGTCTCTAGTGCTAACTTTAATGTGGCTGTATTCTCTGTACTGACATAGATGCTTTGCTGTCCCAAACATTCATTCAGGCTAGTAGCTTTAGTCTTTAATATTGCTTCTGCAACATTCCATGCTGCTGATTCCCTCAACTGTAATTGTTCTTTTGGACTACTATCTGCTGGTATTTCCAGAGATTGCAAAATGCTTTCAGGTGTGACTGTTCCTATTAGTTGACCTTCCTCATCTATAACTAACAAGCAATTTGATTGATATTGATGTAACCGTGAAATTGCGGTGGCTATATTCAGCAATTCTGAAGGCTTGATGATCATGGCTGTGGGCTGTTGCATGACAGCAGAAATTTTCGTTGTTGTGCAGTCCATACCTAACGCCACAAGCTTGACCAAGTGTTGTGCTGATAACCACCCGAATACCCGTGAATTGTTCACTACAACGATACCAGTACAGCCCTCATCCATCTGTGAGATTGCCTCTGAGACTAGTGTTTCTGGCTCAACCGTTAGTGGTGAACTGTTAATAGTTGACTTTAAACATCGTAGCCAGAGAAACTGAGATAATGAGGGCATAGATGGTTAATATCGCAAGTATCTGAAGATTGATTTCTTAAGTATATACTTTAAGTATTGTATCTATTATGATGCTAAATAAATAATAATATCTCTCGTATAAATACGATAAATTTAGTATGAAGAAATACAACAATTTGGAGGCTATAATTTGCTGATTCTACATGGGGTCTATGGTGCGGCGACGATGCTCCGCCCCACCATAGGCGATGGCGTAGCCTCTCGTAGAGATGCTCTCCAACCGACGGTCGGTCATCGCTAGATTTTCAGATTAAAACTACATAAATCGAGAGATTAATCAAAATTTTGGCCTTTGATTAGCTCTCTGCTGAGAATTTAACTCTAATCGCCTTTCACCATACTTTAATAGTCTTTCTATAGTGGATAGACGACTTTCCCAAGCTTTGACTTGATAACTATTACTGATATTTTTTTCTTGTGTCCACACCCGAAACTGAGATTGGAAGCGTGTTAGGGTGGATTTAGCTACTAGCAGTTTTCTGGGAGAAGGGGAAGTTGCTAATTGAGTTAAAGCATTTTGTAATACTTCCGCCTGGCTGTGAAAGTCGGAAATTACCTTGGGCGATATTTGTAATTTTTCTTGATGTAAAACTAAACGCCATTCTCTTTGTAGAGCATTATACCGAGCTACAGCCGATTGTAAAGGATTACGATGGGGTATAGGTTCATTAATGACAGTCCCAAACTTTCCTTGAGTGTTAACAAAGAGCTTGTGTAGTTCATGGTTAACATTTTCGGCAGCAAAAAGTGCATAACCACCAACTGGTAAATCCCTAACCAATTGCAGTTGGTCGAATGTTCCTAGGGTGGGTAAAGAAAGCAGGCGAATTCCTGGTATTAACAAGGTAGAGCCTAACTGAGTCGAAGCGATCCAAGGTTGTGCTAGCTGTTGAAAGCGCACAGTATCTTGGGCATAAGTCATGGGAATAATTAAATCAATATCCCCTCGTCGCGCCCACACTTCCCAATGTTGTTGCAATTTCTGGATACGTTCTGCTTCTGGTAGCGGAAAGACAGCCACCGACAAAATCAAGTGACTTCGCTTTTGTCGCATCATCTGTGATACTTCGGTCACAAAGCTATCTACTTGCTGAGTGCGAAATGCTGTCCACTGTTGCCACAATTGAGGTTGACTTGGTGTAATTGTTACTGGGTCTACCCCTGTGAGTTTTTGAAACTGCGCTCTAGCAGCTTGACCATAGCCATAAGTCCGACCGGCGGCTGGGTCTTGAAAGGGATAGCGAATGTAGTCTAGTTGTAGTCCGTCTACTTTATAGCGGGTGACAATCTCCTCATACAACTTGAGTAAATACTGCCGCACTTCGGGATTAGCTGGGTCAAGAAATGGCTTGGTCTGCCCTACAGGAATAATTTTGCCCTGGTTATCATAATTAGCCCAATCAGGGTGAGCAGCTAGCACTGGCCCTGGATAATCAGAATTGATGTTGAGCAGTTCATTATGACGCTGATTTCCCACTGCAAAAGTCCACACCCAAGCGTGTAACTCCATCCCTCTCTCATGGGCTAATTTCACCCCCACAGCCAAAGGATCCCAATCCCGAATTAATGGGTTTTGCTGCGGTGCGACTTGGCTGGGATAAATGGGATAACCAGCATTAACAGCTTCAAAAAAAACAGTATTGATACCAGATTGTGCTAGACGGTCAAAAACTTTACTTAGTCCTTGTTCGCCACCTGCACGAACAATTGTCCCTCGGTCTAACCACACGGCACGAATTTCGGCTGGTGCTAATCTGCGATCAACAGGAAACTGTTTCCACAAATTATTTCTAGCTACTAGCCATTGTTGACGCGCCAAGGCGTAATTTTTATTGGCAATCAACCGAGGTAAGTTGTTGGCTATGACCCTAGCTTGTGCTAAAACTTGCTCTTGATTAGGTATAGGTGTAACTAATCTAGTAGTAGCCAATTGTCTATCCTCTCCCTTGACAGATTGGGATACGTCACTGCTAGGAGCATTGGCTAAAGCTGCTAAATGTGCGCTTTCGACTCGACCAATGAGATTTTCTAGCTGTTGTTGCATGGCGGCGGCTTCGCCAGCATTTATAGGTTCATGAGAATTAGGGACAACATCCCAACGGACTGTTTGTTCTAATTGGTCTATAGCCTCATCCTGTTTCGTTGTCGAGACGCGATGAATCGCGTCTGTTGGGGAAGTCGGAGAAGTAGAGGGAGTCTTAGCTATTGGTGTAGGGCAAGTTGGGGCAGGTTCTGTGATATTTTGATTACCATTGGCTGGTATTGAGATATGACGATTGAGAGCAACTTGTAACCACACCGTATCCAATTCAGCAGAAGAAGCTGCATCTGTTCCCCACCGCCAACCCAACAAGGTGGAACGTTCTGTAGTCACCACAGCAGCAGGATTATCTTGAGAATTCCAAACAGCCACAGCTTTGCTACTACCATCATTGGGAACTAACACACCGCCATGTACCTGACCAAAAAGTCCCTTTTGGTTTACCCAGGCTGGAAGTTGAGTTTTTGGCGGTTTCAGCTGCTGTTTATCTTTGATGCTAAATCCCCAATAGCTTCCCAAGAGGTTTTTTAATAGCTGACGCACTCCGGGGGTTGAGAGACTACCTATTGCACCGCTAGCAATCAAATTACCACCTTTGTTCGTCCATGCTTCTAGTGCGATCGCTTGGGGGGGTGTGAGTGTTTCAATATTTGGTAAGAATAATACCTGGCGATCGCCCCAATCTGCCGCACTTTTCACCCTCTCTAGGGGAAGTACACAATAGGGTACGCCAATAGTTTGTAAGCGTTTGGTAATGCCTATCCAATGCTGTGTATTTTCTGGGCTTTGTACCACACTCAAGACAGGTGCTGCTGTAGCTGCCTTGACTGACAGAATATTTAAACAGTTAACAATAATAAATTGAGATGTAAAAATGAAGAATCCGTGATTTTTTAATAATAACTTTGTACTTTTTTTATTGACTAAACCCTGATTCTTCACTACACGCCCTCACTAATTAATTAACGTTTCTTTATTATTTATGAAGCAAAATAACCATATTTTACCTCCGAAAAACAACTGAGATTTACTAATTAAATGCTCACCGCATGACTAATACAAGTATTGATCAGTTCTTCTACCCCTGCTACTGGCAAAATTTTTGTATTTAATTTTTGCGCTACTTCTGCCACACTCATATCATCTAAAAATACCAATTCTCCATGTTTAAGCATGACATTAGGGAGCAAAATTCCCTCACCTAAATCTTGCCCTTTTAAGTTTAAAAGTAAGTCTTGTCCTGTAATTAAGCCTGTAACACTAATAGCTTGCCCCCAATAATTACTATTTAGTGCCTGCATATTTACTTCCAAACCTGCAACATTATTTAAGCGTCCCACAATTGGTTGGAAGGCTTTTTCTACAGCATTACCAACAACCCAAGTCAATTTTCTGGTAGGTGAGATTTTTTCTGGTAATAACTCCGCCGCCGCAGTTTCAAATTGCTTAATAAATAAGCGAATTGAACCCACACCGTTGTCAATTTGCGGATACTCTTCATACTCAGATTCACTGGGTAATTCTGCACCAGCAATCAAAAACCATTCATCAGCTAACCAAGCCACATTAGAACCAGACTTTTGCCGAAATTCTCGTGTCAGTAATTGCACTTGAGCAATCACTTCTTGAGCTTTTTCTGGGGTTACAGGTACTAGTTCGTCTTGTTCAGGACGGAATCTTGTCAAACCTACTGGTACGACTGCCACCGATGCTACAGTAGGAACTTCACCAGTATAAAATGACGCTAAATCCCGTAGGGTTTGTTCCAGGTGTTGACCATCATTTATCCCCGGACAGACGACGACTTGAGCATGAATTTGCAACCGTCTTTGTTGAAACCAGCACAACTGTTCTAAGATTTGTCCCCCACGCTGATTTTTCAGTAGTCTAATTCTGATGTCCGGTTCTGTCGCATGAACGGAAACATACAAGGGAGACAACCGCATCTGCTCAATCCGTTGCCATTCCCTTTCCGGTAAATTGGTGAGGGTAAGATAAGAACCATACAAAAAGCTCAAACGGTAATCATCGTCTTTCAAATACAAGCTAGAACGCTTCCCTGGGGGTTGTTGGTCAATAAAGCAAAACGGACAGCGATTATTGCATTGAATTAGACTATCAAAGAGCGCAGTTTCAAACTCTAACCCCAGGTCTTCGTCGTAGTCTTTTTCAATTTCAATATAATGAGTTTTGCCAGAAGCATCTAAAATTTCTAATTCTAAAAATTCATCTGAGCAGAGAAATTTATAATCAATTAAATCACGGGGCTGTGTGCCATTGATAGCTGCGATCGCATCACCAACCTCAAAGCCAATTTCAGATGCGATCGAGTCTGGTAATACCTGAGTAATTTTGGCAGGACGAATAGTAGTCATGAGTCTAAACAGTGCTGAGTGCTGAGTGCTGAGTAATGAGTGCTGAGTAATGAGTAATGAGTGCTGAGTGTTGAGTAGTGAGTAGTGAATAAAGTTGGGGAAACTTTACCTCAAATGATGCTATACCAATGTAGCGGAAGAGTTTCCCCGCATAAAGCCACTGGCATACTCTTCTTTTAACTCAGCACAGGCTAAACGCCCTGCTACCGCTACTGCTAACAGCACTCATTACTCAGCACTCAGCACTCATTACTCAGCAGTCACTACTCAGCACTCACTACTAACTATTGTTCAACAGTCCGGCACTGATTGCACTTAAAATTACTACACCAAATACCAATCGATACCAAATAAACACCCAAGTGCTTTGAGTTTTGAGGAAACGTAGTAATCCGGCGATCGCAATATAAGAAAAAATCGCCGCCGAAATTACTCCCGCTACCAAGGGAATAATCGCCCCATCCCCTAAACTTGTACCTAACAAATCTTTTAATTCCACTAACCCCGCTAAGGTAATGGCGGGAATCCCTAGCAAAAATGAAAACCTAGCTGCGGTTTCCCGTTGTAAGCCCATAAATAAGCCCGAAGTGAGGGTAGAACCAGAACGAGATACCCCAGGAACTAAAGCTAAAGCTTGGGCTAAACCCATCAATAGACCATCTTGCATCGTTAAGTGTTCAAAATCTCGCTGACGCTGACCAAGTTTTTCTGCCAAGCCTAGTAAAATTGACATGACAATTGAGGCAATGGCGATCGCGCCTAGGCTTCTAATCGGTGAATTATCAAAGTCTGGAATAAATCTTTTAATTAACAGTCCAAAAAAGATAATTGGTAAAGTTCCCAAAAGAATACCCAACAACAAGCGAAAATCATAATCATTGTAATCTTTCAGGGCGATCGCTCTGGTAGCTCCCTTCATAATTCTGGTCAAATCTTCCCAGAAATACGACAACACAGCAGCTATACTACCTAGCTGAATGATGGCAGTAAAAGCCACCCCCGGATCACCCCAACCCAAGGCTACGGGTACTACCTTTAAATGGGCTGTGCTGCTAATTGGTAAAAACTCAGTCATTCCCTGCACAAAGCCTAAAACAATCGCCTGCCAAATATTCATTGCTTTCACCCCAACTGTACTGATACTAGTTGGGGTACTGAGAACTTTGATTGGAAATGCTGCTACCGATAAAACAGCAGAGACTGCACCAAGCAGCACAAACCACCGACGTTTCAATAAAGTCATGAGTCTACCTGCGATCGCTGTGATTACCAATAATTAAACAAACAGCTGTCTCAATAACTTGCCAGGAAAATTACCCAACAAAGCATCTCATGTTCTAGTTGGCTGTGCAAGGGATTGGATACTGGGGAGAAATTTTTCACCTGTCACCCATAACCTGTCACCTATCACCTACCCCACGCAAAACCGTAGTAAGATAAGAATGCCCCAGGGGGGGATTTTGGCGTATGGTATTTTGGGTAATATAAAGTTTAGTAACAATTATTAAAATTTTGATTAATAATATTTTGTCCTCATACACTACTTCGACCACGGCGATAACTACGGAATTACTTCCAAGGGAAACAGAACCAAGGGAAATTAGGGAATTAGAATCAACGTTACAAGCTTCAGCGTCTTTTCCCCTAGTTGTACCTGGGCGACAAACTTGGTTAATATTTGCCGCCGCAGTGTTTTTAGTGTCAGTGCCAGTATTTATTGAAGCGCCACTGGTGCGATCGCTGCCGGTTCTCAGTTTAGCCATGACCGGATTTTGGGTATGGCTGAGTTTTAAATTAATGTCACGCCCTGCTACTTATCTTTGGGGAGATTTACTCTTAGGCTTTAGCTGGAGTTGGTTAGCAGGGGCAATTTACTGGGGTTGGTTGCGTTTTGAGCCTTTATGGCATCTACCAGTAGAATCAATAGGTCTACCCTTTGCCTGTTGGTGTTTAGTACGTAATTGGGGCAAAGTTGGTAACTGGTTTTATTTAGGTTCTTTACTCGGTACAGTCTTAACAGATGTTTACTTTTATTTAGTAGACTTGATACCCTATTGGCGGCAAATCATACAGGTAGAACCCAGCAATGTGTCACCGATTTTACAAGCTGCCGTTACACAAGTACAAACTCCTTGGGGTGTAACCTGGGCAATAATTCTGGCTTTAGTTTTGCTAGCAACTGGCATCATACCTTTAAACCAAAAGCAACTCCACTGGTATGCTTTTGGTGGTGCAGTCTTAAGTACAATTTTGGTAGACAGTCTATTTTTGTTAGCGGCTTTGGCAGCCTAAAAATCAACGGTGTTGATTTTTAGTTATTGGCGTAGTTTCCCGATGTGTAGAGACGTTGCAATGTAACATCTCTACGAATTTTTGCTGTGGGAGAGTTATTTTATCTGAACCGTATTGTCCTAAAAATAAGTCGCACATCACGTAGGTTAAGAAAATATACGTAAAATTTTATGCTAAATCCCTTGCATCTATACTAACCATGACTATAGAAGTATGAGCGTTGCTGAATTATGGGATGAAATTGGCGGTATTGAAATCTCAAACCCCTTATACTCTCTGCGTCTCTGTCTTGAAAAGTTCTGTTCGGAGGAAGCCTCCGCACCTGCGGGTGAATCCTACCTACGGATACGCTACGCGTTCACTCAGTGTTCCGTAAAGACTGCGGCATAGCTACGCTTAGGGCGCAGCCTCTCTTAGAGAAGGAAGCGCGGTAGCGTCTCTGAAGGAGAAGCAAGCCATCTGCGCGCCAGCGTCCGTAGGGAAGTAGAGAAGCGGGGCGTAGCCTGATAGGGCATCCCACAATTATGCAACGCCGAAGTACAAAATATTATGTTGAGGAGAAAGACATGGAAGACAAAAATGCTTATCAAGGTGAAATGGAAGCAAAACTCCAAGAATGGGGCGCGAAACTGGATGCAATGAGAACCAAAGCCGATCAAACCAGTGCAGATGCTAAAGCTGAACTAGACAAGCAAATCAAAGAGTTAACAACCAAACGAGAGGCCATGCAGCAAAAGCTAACCGAGCTAAAAGCCTCTAGTGATGATGCTTGGGAGAGCTTGAAAGCTGGTACACAAAGTGCCTGGAATGATTTGAGTGCTTCCTTTGAAGAAGCCGCTTCTAAATTTAAATAGATCGTTGCTGTGAGAAAGGGACTATGGGTTTGGTTAGGTACTTTTTGAACCGACAGAAAGCGTTTCTTTCTCAGTGTACCTGGCTGCGATGGAGCATCCCAGTTTTGATTGTATTGATACTGAACTTTCCTAGCCTGACTCTTCAGGCTCAGGAAGAGGCAGTTCCCTCTGCGCCCTTATCAACTTCACCCAAAGTAGCTTCTGTTAATGACACTGAAGATAATCTGTTTTTTGCCGATATTTTAGTACGAGGGCAGCCCATTTTTCAGGTAGGTAGTTTGGCAGAGTTAAGTGCTACTAAACGCGCCCAAATCATTAATCGCCGCATTGGTGGGTTGTTAAGCCAGTCGCGATCGCCTGATGTTGTTTTCTCACAGTTTGATTCAGAGCGTCGATTTGCTCTGGTGAAGGTCAATAATCGTGTATTAATGACAGTCACTCAACAGGATGCTCTCGACTTTAATGTCACGGTGGAAGAGCTAGCAAAGCAATGGGCAGAAAGTTTGAATCGGGCATTTGCCCAACCAAATCTAGCAATTGATGTGCTGCAACGTTTGGATGGCACGTCTCGTCAGTTGGTGGGTAACACAATTAACTTGTTGCCGTCGCTCCTGGGCGCACTCTTGATTGTGGGCGTTACCTGGATGGTTGCTAGGGGAGTGCGTCGAGTGGGGTTGCTGTGGGCAGAACAAACCGAGGGCGATCGCAGCACCGAAGTCTTGATTGGGCGACTGTGCTACGGTGGCGTTTGGGTTGTAGGCAGTGTAATTGCGCTGGGAATTATGGGCTTGGACTTTGCCACTCTCTTAGGAACATTAGGGCTGACTAGTGTTGCTATTGGTTTTAGCCTCAAGGATATCTTGAGCAACTATATTTCCGGGGTGATTTTGTTAGCAGCCCGCCCCTTCCACATCAACGATCAAGTGGTGATTGGAAACTACGAGGGAACGGTGGTGCAAATTCAACTGCGGGCAACCACGATGCGAACCTATGATGGGCGACTGGTGTATATTCCCAATCAAGAGGTTTTCCAGAGCAGTATTATCAATAACACAGCCTCTCCAGTCCGGCGGAGTCATGTCATGGTTGGCATTGATTACGATGCCAATCTCAACACAGCACAACAAATTATTGTGGAGGCTGTGATGCAGGTAGAAGGTGTAGAATCAGACCCACCCCCTGTGATTTTAGTGCGAGAGTTAGCGGCGAGTACAGTCAATATAGAAGTGCGGTTTTGGGTGAATTCACGGCGACAATCCTTTTTGCAAGTCACATCTGTGGTTACCCAGAGCATTAAAGAACAGTTACAGGCGGCTAACATCGAAATGCCAACCGAAATCTATACCCTAACCTTTAGGGACGCACCTTTAGTACCAAAAACAGCAGCCACCGAAGAGCCGCGCTCAGAGGCTGTCTTATCTTCTAATCATTCTCAAGCCTCCGAGGAGCATCGATGACTCATTACTTTATTCGCTCCATCGGACAACGCGTGCAGTCGTGGTTTACCCAAGTAAAAAACACAGAAATAGATCAGGCATTGGTTGAGCTACCTGATACCATCCAAACTCAACTAATACTGAAAATTCAGGCATTACCCAGTCCTAAAGCCTATCAAACCAATGTGCAGGAGGCGATCGCCAATGCGATTAACACTTGGCAACAGAACCTAGATGCACCGAATAACCTGGTGGTTTTAGCTAATCCCGTAGAGGCGATCGCCAAAATTTTGGGCGATAGTTTGAAAAACTGGCAAGATACCCCGGTGCAAGTGATTACACCGCTTACTTGTTTGAACCGCCCTTGCAATCCACTGAAGATAACTCAGCAGATTCAGCAGGCACTTACACCTTACCAGCAGGTCGATACGACTAACTCAAGGAATACTGATGATCAACTTAATGTAGAAAGCCTCGAACAGCGTACTACGTTAATTGTTATTCCCTGTCTAGAGCAGTGTTTCCTGCGCTGTATTGGCGGCTGGGATGGCATCGAATACTTGCGAGATGTTGCCATTCATAATCGCAACTGTTTCTGGATCATGGGATGCAATCAATGGGCTTGGGATTTTCTCGATTTTGTTTGCCAGATTAGCTCTTATTTTAGCGAAGTAGAAGCTTTGCCAGCAATAGATGGAGCAATGCTTCAGGTATGGCTAGACCCCATCGCCAAAACAGTGCTTGACACAAGTGACCTCGAAAACTCCGATGGCGATCGCACCAATGAGGAACGCCACAAATCCTATTGGGATTCCTTAGCTAGTCAATCCTCTGGAGTCAGCAGTATTGCAGCCAATCTCTGGTTAGAGAGTTTGCGCGTTAGCCAAGCAGATATGGAAGATAACGAGCCAAATCAACCCACGTTGACGAAAACTGGCAGTGAAAAACCTATCACCCTACACGAAACCAACCCTTCTTTACCTAATCTGCCGCCTTTAACAGCTATCGACCGCTATTTACTCCATTCTGTGCTTATTCATGGGCAGATCACCCGCGCTCATCTGGCACTCAGCTTGGGTGAATCAGAAAGCCATATCCAGGCTCATATTCAACGGTTATTGCGAGCAGGGTTACTGGAACGAGGCAATGGGGCATTGTCTGTGCGCGCCTCACACTACACCAGGCTGAAGAACGAATTAGCAAATAACAACTTCTTTGTTGGCAAAAATTAACATGACTTTATCGAATTTAGATCCCATCGGTCTCGTTTCTCCGATTGAGTGGTGTAGCCAAACGTTCGTATTCGCCCAATTAGAGGTATCGCAAAACCTACCTCAGCGACTTCTCACAGACGTGAGTCTACAAAAAATCTTTCGTGCTATTATCACCGTTGCGATCGCCTATGGGAGTTCGTTGACTGTTCAATCGTTAACCAACTGGATTTCAGAACGAGTCCCACGTCGATTTCGGTTACTAATCAAACAATCCCTTCCCTTTTGGAAAGGACTGATTTTGATTGTGACAATTTTTTATTTACTCAACCTATTCCTGAATTTGTCTCAAGCAAATCTCTTGGCATTAACGGGAACGCTCGCCGTTGCCCTAGGATTTGCGTTTAAGGATTATGTTAGTTCTATTATTGCGGGAGTGGTTGCCTTGTTTGAAGCTCCCTATCGAGTAGGCGATCGCATTCAAATTGAAGACCATTACGGCGAAGTGATAGGCTATGGACTGCGAGGGATTCGGCTACAGACTCCTGATGATAATACTGTTACCATTCCCCACAATAAAACCTGGACAGAAGCTGTATCTAATGCCAACAGTGGACAATTAGAAGCCCAAGTTGCCACTGATTTTTATTTTGATCATAATGTGGATGTAGAACAGGTGATTCGGATTTTATATCAGGCGGCATACAGCAGCAAGTACACGCAGCTTAATCTCCCGATTGTTGTAGTTATGCAAGAACAAATTTGGGGGACTCAATTCAAACTGCGATCTTACCCAATGGATGCACGAGATGAATTTGTCTATAAAACCGATCTGATTCGGCGTTCTAAGCAAGCTTTTGCTCTTCACAACTTAGCCTACCCAAAACTTTCGAGTGTCTTCCAAGGTGAAAGCAACCTCACCTACTAGCATACTCAGCACAGGCAAAAAATATTAAGGGAATTCTAGAAATTAAATGAGCCAATTTCCTAGAACAAAGACGATGATCAGATAGATTATTTCTCCTCTGCTCCCCCTGCTTACACAGTTATGAGACATTTTTTTAGTGGGCAGTCCTTAAGCTCTCTTCTCCTGTTCCCAGCCTAATTTCTGTTGCCAAGCAAGTATCAGCAAAGATTGTGGCCATTAATAAGCTGTATATTAGTTTTTGATGGCTGCTGTGTGTAGATTAAGCCATCAGCTTTTAGTCAACAGTTAATAATCGAGAGTCAATAGTCACAACTATGGATGATGGACTAGATATTGTTGGCAGCTGTGAGCTTAACGCTGTTATTTCAGTTTGATGGAAAGAGGTAAAAAATCGTGAAAGGATTGGCGCGTTTATTAACAGTATTTAGTTTGTTGCTTGGTTGTTGGGGATGGTTGGGAACAACTCAGATTGCCCAAGCTGCCAATTTACAAAGTTTCGTTATGCCTCAAGTCCCAGTTTTAGCAATTGAACGGAGGAATCGAGCAGACGACAAACTAGCAACAGAGTTCGGTAAAAAAGTTGATTTGAATAATACCAACGTCAGAGCTTTTCAACAATATCCAGGTTTATACCCCACTCTGGCGAAGAAAATCATCAAGAATGCTCCTTACTCTAAAGTCGAGGATATCTTGGATTTACCTGGATTGAGCGATCGCCAAAAGCAACTGCTGCAAGCTAATTTTGATAACTTCACTGTGACAGAACTAGAATCTGTCTTCAATGAAGGCGATGATCGCTTTAACAACGGTATCTACAGATAATTTTTCATGTAGTTCCTGTCAAGAAGACTCACCCACCCTCTATCCAGGGGGTGGGAGTCTTATTATTTAAGAAGGGAAGAAATTACTAATTCGTAATTCGTAATTCGTAATTCGTAATTAAGGTTGAGTATTGCTTCCTGATTCTTAGTCTCCAGTCCCCAGTCCCCAGTCCCCAACCTTGCCACAAATAGACATACCTAGCCAATTTGACGTTTTAGTAGTCGGTGCGGGTGCAGCCGGACTTTATACAGCTTTGTGTCTGCCAGAATCTTTGCGTGTCGGCTTGATTACTAAAGAAACAGTTGCTCTTTCAGCCAGTGATTGGGCGCAAGGTGGTATCGCCGCCGCGATCGCTCCAGATGATTCTCCTGCCCTTCATATTGAAGATACGCTCCAAGCAGGCGCAGGTTTATGTGATGTTGAAGCTGTAGAATTTCTCGCCCAACACGCCCCTAGTTGTATTCAATCTTTGGTAAACTTGGGGGTGGCTTTTGATCGTCATGGGCAAGCCCAAGCTCTAGCATTAACGTTAGAAGCAGCCCATTCGCGTCACCGGGTTCTTCACGCTGCTGACACCACCGGTAGAGAAGTGACAACGACTCTTACCGCCCAAGTATTACGTCGTCCAAATATTCAAGTAATTCAGCAAGCTTTAGCTTTGAGTCTGTGGCTAGAACCTGAAAGTGGTAAGTGTCAGGGAATTAGTCTGTTCTATCAAGGTGAAATTAGCTGGATCAAAGCTAGGGCTGTGGTACTAGCTACAGGTGGCGGCGGCCAGGTATTTGCCCAGACTACCAATCCAGCCGTTAGTACCGGCGATGGAGTGGCGATCGCTTGGCGGGTGGGAGCAATTCTCCGCGATTTAGAATTTGTGCAATTTCACCCCACTGCTTTAACTAAACCCGGACGCTTTCTCATTAGTGAAGCTGTCCGTGGGGAAGGCGCACACCTGATTGATGATGAAGGACGGCGGTTTGCTTTTGACTATCACTCCTCTGGTGAACTTGCACCTAGAGATGTAGTCAGTAGAGCCATTTTTAGCCATCTCCAACATACCGCCGTTGATCTAGCTACTGCCCATGTGTGGTTAGATATGCGCCCTATCCCCCCTGAAAAAATTCGCCAGCGTTTTCCCAACATTCTGAAAGTTTGTCAGCATTGGGGGATTGATGTCTTTCATCAACCCATCCCTGTCGCCCCAGCCGCCCATTACTGGATGGGTGGCATTGCTACTGATTTGATGAATCGTACCAATGTTCCGGGATTATACGCAGTGGGAGAAACTGCCAGTACAGGGGTACACGGGGCTAATCGCCTAGCAAGTAATTCTCTACTGGAATGTATTGTTTTTGGCGCACAGTTGGCACAAATCGAACTTCCTGATGAAGAAGACGCAGAACTACCAGGATTACCCGCACGGGAATTTAATATTGATGTTAACGAATGGCAACACCAACAAACACAGCTAGCCACCATCAGGGAAAAATTACCCCGCCTAGTTTGGCAAAGTGCTGGTATTTGTCGGGAAGAGTCAAGTTTATTGAGTGCGATCGCTACTTTAGAATCCTGGCGGCAAGATTTCGAGGATTTGCCTTTGAGTCAATTCTTACTGGCTTTACATCCCAATGAACCTGTTAAATTCAATTTTCCAGACGTTGATCAACAAGTCCGACTTTGGGCAGAAACTGGCAATTTACTGGATGTAGCTTATCTCATCCTCAAAAGTGCCGCCTTTAGAACTGAAAGCCGGGGTGGACATTATCGTTTAGACTACCCCCACCCCAATCCTGATTGGCAAACTCACACTTTAGTACATAAGTACCAATGGAGTAAATCGTCAATTGTGAAATCTTAAATCTTTCTTAAGTAAATTCTACTAAGTGCTTTCATTGACTATACTCTTCTCAGAAAGAGCAAGTATAAATACTGAAGGTTCTCTATTCCTCATACACCACAGCTTTTGTGTTGAGACGTAAGAATTTTGTCGCAAGAACCACCTTGTGACTAGATTTTTTGGGTTTGTGCTTCCCATATTTTTTCAAAAAAAAGATTTAGCGAGTACCACTCCCATACTCGCTGTCTGGCCCTCCATAATTTGGTGGGACGTAAGTATTAAATACATCTTTTTGCTGATATTGACGAGTTTTTGTAGGGTTACTATCAGGATGATGAGAAGCAAGATTTGGTGAATGGCGAAAAGTGGCCGTAGCGTCAGCAACTTTTGGTATTACCAAAAAAGCACTGAGACACAACATCACAGCACTAATGATTTGCAATTTTGTCTTCATAGCTCTTTGTAGCCGGAAAATATTGTGGATTTATCGCGCGTGTTTTGTTAAATACAGGAAACTGAATTACTTTTACAAAATTTTGTTTTTGGAAAAGCTTTTGCTTATTTACCGAAAAAACCACTTAATTGACAAGTATCTAGTAAAAAGGGTAGCCGAAATACGGATTTTGGTCTTCAAACAAGCTTGACAATTAAGGAATACAACTGAAAGCCAGTAGTTTACATCACTCTAAAGTTAGAAGTAAAACTCAGCCTAAAGTTATATATGTTCATTAAGTACCACAAAAGAATTATCTCTGCCATATTTATTTAATAAAATCTTAACATTTCCATGTGTAAATACTCACTTAAATAAGTATTTAATCTGTAAAATCACTGAAGAAATTTGATCTACTGATAGTAGATTTATATAAGAATTTGGTGAATATAGATAGTAAATTAGCTCTTATGTAAATTTTTCATGAATTTTTATCGATCAAACTTAAAGAAAGTTCAAGAATAAATGAATCATGAGTCATTAATGAACTGGGCATAGGGTAATTCGATTGTGGATTGATAAAGCCTTCATCCACTAAGCACCGGCTAAACGCCGCGCTACCGCTAACACAACTTAGCACTCCCTTACCCCTAAAAAAATTCATAGCGATTTTTCCCCAGATTCTTCGCGCGATACATAGCAGCATCTGCTTGTTTCAGTAATGTATCAGCATCTTGACCAGTTATAGGGTAAATACTGATGCCAATACTAGCCGAAACTTTAGTAGTATATCCCGCTAAAACAATTGGTTCAGAGATACTAGCTAAAATTTTCTCTGCGACTTTATCTGCTACTTGCTCATTAGGTATAGCTCGTAAAAGCACTGTAAACTCATCGCCACCTAAGCGAGAAACAGTATCACTAGCACGTAGGGAATTGCTTAATCGCTGACCAATAGTTACCAACAAGCGATCGCCGATTTCATGGCCTAGGGTATCGTTAACTTGCTTAAAACCATCCAGGTCAAGAAACAGTATCCCCAGTAATAGATGATTATTGTGCGCCCAGTCAATGGATTCTTGCAGTTGTTCAGCGAAAAATTTACGATTAGGTAGCCCGGTCAGAGAGTCATGATAGGCTAAATGACGCAAACGGTCTTCTTTAAGTTTGAGTTCACTATTAGAGCGAAACAACTCAGCCGCAGTCCGCCGGAGTTCATCTTCCATCAATTTGCGCTGCGTGATATCTCGAATCACCCCTACTAAAAAGAAGTTTCCAGCTGCATCTTTATGAAGCGATCGCTTAGTTGCAATTAAATGAGTTTTCCCATAAGCATCAGTAAATTCTTCTTCATTTTCCTGGGGTAGCTGTGTCAATAAAACTAACTCATCTTGCTCGCGGAAAACATCAGCTTCATGTTTAGGGAAAAAATCAACATCCGACTGATCAATCAGCACGCTATCAGGATGACCAATAAATTCACAATAAGCTTGATTTAACACAATCCATTGACGTTGTTCATTTTTCACAAAAATGGGGTCAGCGATCGTATTGATTACTTGCTGTAAAAACTCTCTAGAGCGTTTCAACTCTTCCTGCATATGAGCCAAATGATAAGTTATCCAGATGACTGAACCACTAAATGTCAGTAGTGGCGGAATCAGTGGTATCCACCAACCAGACAAGAAAGCTAGATATGCACCAATGATCAGCACCAAACAAGAAAGTATCACACTGACAGCACTTTTCATGTAAGTGAAATACAAAATTACACTACCCGCATTTTTGCTAATAGGAAGATTGCGGATTGGTGTACTCCATTGTTCTACAAATTTATGTAAAAATCTAGGTAAAGGTCGCCAGATTCGCCATTTAGTTGCAGTTCCGATATAAGACCAAGCAAAAATCCACAAATATTCCCAAAACTCTGGCCAAACTTTTAATAATGGTCTTCCGTCTAAAGCTGCTGAGATTAATTGATCCACAAAATAGGCTTGCAATACAATCCCAGGTACAGGCTTTGCTCCTGTCATCAGCCCACTAGAATAGGGAATAAATACAACCTCCTGAAGACTAGAAGCAGTAGAGCCAATTAAAACAATCCGATCCTTAATCAAGTTAGTTGGAACTCGATCCGCTAACACATCCCCCATACTAACTTGGCGATAACCACAGCTTTTTTCCGGCGTATTGTTACAACCAGGTTTAGGAAAATTAGACAAAATTTGATAGCCTTTGGCATCAGCTCTCACATAAGCACCGTCATTCTCTTGAAAGCGGTTAAATACTTTCTTCCCTAACTGTAAAAACTTGGGGTTACTAGCTGCACCTTGGGGAATAATACCCTCTGATTTTAAATACAACAGAGCTAGTTTTAAAGCAAAGCTTTCATGTAAATTATTGCCAATATGCCAATACAATAAACTCCGACGGACTTTGCCATCAGGGTCATACAGTATATTGTTAAAGCCTACTTGTTGGCGATTTAAATCTGCTGGAGGTAAAACGGTTTGTTTACCGTTAGGTGATAGCAGTTCAATACCAATCAAATTGGGCATTGATTTATATGCTGCAACTAGAGCTGCATGACCATTTTTTATAGGCACATCCCGATAGATATCTAAACCAATAGCACGGGGTTGATGAGCTTGTAGTTTTTGCAATAATTCAGCAATCACAACATCTGGAATGGGGAATCCTTCACGTAAAGAAGCTTCATCAATCGTGACTATCGTAATTCGATGATTGGGTGGCTCATGTGGACGTAACTGAAAAAATTGATCCAATACTGCTAACTCTAAGGATTGTAACAATCCTAAGTAGCGTAAAGATAAGACTAAAATGACAACGCCAGAAGTAATAATTAATTCTTTATTGACTCTACTAAGCGATGCTTTTAGCCCCAAAATTAATTTTACGAGACGCTTGCTGAGTTTCTGGCTCATTCCCATTACCCACTGAACAATTCAAAATTCAAAATTCAAAATTCAAGACATTAAAACCTATAATTTACGATAATTCAGAACCCCGATTTCTTTTAGAAATCGGGGTTCTTGGCTCTCACAAATAATTTAGATTGAGTAGGCAATATTATCTAAAGTATTTGAAGTTACTCAGACCTGTATAACCTGTCACCTTGGCTAGTTCTGAGAGGTCTTGGACTCCACTATAGGGTTTACCGTTGATAATCCAAGTAGGGAAGCCTGTTATCTGTGCAGCTTTACACAATTCAGGTTTACTATTAGGGCTATCAGCAGCGCATTCTACCTTGACCTGATTCTCTTCGAGGATATCGTAAGCCTCTTTGCCAAACAACTGTTTTTGGTCATGGCAGTGAGGACACCAATAAGCTACATACTCTTTAGCACCTACCTGAACTAAGTGGCGTGCTAAGGCAATTTCTGCCTCACCAGAAGTAGTAGTGATTTCCCAACCGAATTTAGGGTCAGGATTGCTCTGGGGAACGAAGGGGGCAAGTCTTCCAGGCGGTACACTAACTTGACCATTTGGGGTTTTGGGATTGGGATTGATATCTTGATAAATAATCAAAGTACCAATTAGTGTCACCATCCCGACAATCAGTGCAGTCAACAAGATTTGCCCGATGTCCTCCCAGGTACGACCAATAATAGTCACTACTAAAAGACTGAGGGAGAACAAAGCCGAGGTAATGCAATAAGGACAAACAGCTTTTAGTTGAAACGCTAGTACATACATTAAGTAGCCACTAAAAACAGACATGGCGATCGCGCCTACCAACAGTAGCCACCACGTCAAGTTTTCTAGTTGTTTGGGGCCTTTATTTTCGTCTGTTTTTAAAACCACAGGTGCTAAAGCCAAAACCAGCATACCGATGTAGGCTAAAAGCCCAAATAAGGCGAGTGGTTGGCCGAAAACTGTCCCCCAAGGGCTAGCAAGTACATCATTGCAACCCTTAGCACCAGCTTCGGCTACACAAGCAGCACTACCTCCAGTTAACTTTTCGATAGTTAAATAGCCAGTATTCAAAGCACCAAGTCCAGCGATCGCGGCAATTATTATCCGTGACCACTTATGAATCCAGGGAGTAGAACGGCGGCGAATCATAAACTGTGAATGGGGATTGGGGACTGGGGATTGGGGATTGGGGACTGGGGACTGGGAACAATTACTTACTTCCTACTCCCTACTCCCTAAGAATGTAACTTTACTTGTTTTGCTGATTTGCTGTCACTGTCACTTTTGGAGTTCCAACTCCGATGGGCAGCTTCCACAAATTGACTGACGCGAATAGGGTCAATTGGTTGCTCAATCCGACCTTGGCGTTTTAATGAGCTAGAAATAATTACACCATTAGCGGCCTGCAACAGTGTAGCAACATTTTCCCAGTTCGCTCCACTGCCAATAAATACTGGCGTGCCATTGGCTGCACCACAAGCGAGTTCTAAATCTTCTTGGTTTGGGGGACTACCAGTAGCCCAACCCGATAAAATCACCGCATCTGCCAAACCGCGCTCAATGGTGTCTTTGACGGCAACAGTGAGATTGGGGGAACTCAGGGGACGGGCGTGTTTTACTAAAACATCCGCCAGAATTTTGACATCAGTACCTAATTCTCGACGATAGCGGAGTAATTGATGGGCTTCCCCCTCAATTAATCCTTGATCAGTAGCCATTACCCCTGTTAAAACATTCACACGGATAAATTGCGCCCCTACACAACTAGCGATCGCCATTGCACTATGACCATCGTTTCGCAAAACATTAATACCTACAGGCAACATCACCAAATTCTGGATGCGCTGCACTACTATAGTCATGGCACTCACAACGGCTGGATCGACATGATTTTTAGTGAACGGTGCATCAAAAAAATTTTCTACAATAATACTGTCAACTCCGCCACTAGCCAGAGCCGTTGCTTCTTGTTCGGCGCGGTCAATCACTGCCTTGAGGCTACCTCCCCAACGAGGTGAAGTCGGGAGGGGTAGCAAGTGTACTACGCCAATAATTGGTGTTCGGGTTTTAAATAGCTGATCTAAGTCCACGTCTTTTAGTATTGTGAGGGCATCAGGTATTGGGAATGGGGCATCGGGCATTGGGCATCGGGCATTTACTTGCTCTTCTCTGCTTCCTTGTCTCTCTTCCAAATATTCTTTAATATTGAATTTTGAATTGATTCGTCCCCAATCCCTTCTTATCATTTAAGTCTGTTTTATTTTGGTTGTTTTACTGCCTCCACCTGAAGATAGAATTTAGCGTAAAACTCACCATAAGATATGTTAAGATAAAACCTGGCTACAAGAGGAGTTTGCCACTCACAACACGCAAGGCAGCTTTCCTTGGTTTAGGCACTTTGCTTACGCATCGTCGTTGGCATAGCCTGGACATTAGGGCAGCATTACTGCTTCATTGGGCGTAGTCGCAAGTGCGATTTCCCTGAGGGTAGCGACTTCTCACAAACAGCCCTTTGGGCGGCTTCCCGATGGGTAAATTAACAACGCACACGCTGCGGTAGTATAAAATACCAACAGGCGATTTGTTAAAAAAGATTACAAGTGTCAAATGTACCCAAAGACACTTAATTTTTACCTGGGAAACAAACTAATAAAAACATCATAACATGACCTGAACATAACTAAGGTCATAGGTTTGAGGCGGTTACTGACAGTGGAAACACCCCACCGGAGTAATGTAACTGCTAGGGTGCGAACCACAAAGAGTAGAATTACTGCTGTTTGTGTTTGACAACAAGCAAAAACCGGAAAATTTTTTCAAAATATGGGTGAAAAGCCAACAATAGCAATTTCTCACTTGGGTTGTGAGAAAAATAGAATTGATACAGAACATATGTTAGGGCTGCTGGTAGAAGCAGGATATGGTGTAGATGCAAATGAAGAGTTAGCAGATTACGTTATAGTCAATACTTGTAGTTTTATTGAAGCAGCTAGGGAAGAATCTGTTAAAACATTAGTAGAACTCGCAGAAGCAAACAAAAAAATAGTAATTACAGGCTGTATGGCCCAGCATTTCCAAGGACAATTGTTGGAGGAATTGCCGGAAGCCGTCGCTGTAGTTGGCACTGGAGATTATCATCAAATCGTCAATGTCATTGAAAGGGTAGAGCAAGGAGAGCGGGTTAAACAGGTTAGTGCCGAACCAACTTACATTGCGGACGAAACAACACCGCGCTACCGCACTACCACCGAAGGAGTTGCTTACCTGCGAGTCGCAGAAGGGTGTGATTACCGTTGTGCATTTTGTATTATTCCCCATCTGCGCGGTAACCAGCGATCGCGTACCATAGAATCAATAGTTGCTGAAGCCCAGCAACTAGCCTCTCAAGGGGTGCAAGAGATCATTCTCATTTCCCAAATCACCACTAACTACGGGTTAGATATTTACGGTAAGCCCAAATTAGCACAATTGCTGCGGGCGTTGGGGAAAGTGGATGTACCGTGGATTAGGATGCACTATGCCTATCCCACTGGGCTAACCCCAGATGTCATAGCGGCAATTCAAGAGACACCTAACGTCTTACCTTACTTGGATTTGCCCCTGCAACATTCTCATCCAGAGATTTTGCGGGCTATGAACCGTCCCTGGCAAGGGCGAGTGAATGATGAAATTATCACTTGCCTGAAAACAGCCGTACCAGGTGCAGTGTTGCGGACAACATTAATAGTAGGCTTCCCTGGAGAGACAGAAGCGCATTTTGAGCATCTACTTGAGTTTGTGCAACGGCATGAATTTGACCATGTGGGAGTCTTTACCTTTTCAGCAGAAGAGGGAACAGCCGCATACACACTACCCAATCAACTGCCACAAGCTGTCATGGACGAACGTCGCGATCGCATTATGGCCATCCAGCAGCCCATATCTTGGCAAAAAAATCAGCAGGAAGTCGGCAAAATCGTTGAAGTCCTGATTGAGCAAGAAAACCCTGAAAGTGGGAAATTAATCGGCCGTTCTGGCAGATTTTCCCCAGAAGTTGATGGACAAGTCTACGTTGGTGGCGAGGCCAAGTTAGGAACTATCGTACCCGTCCAGATTCACGGCGCAGATGAGTACGATTTGTTTGGTCAAGTTGTCGCATAAGACAGGTGACAGGTGACAGGTGATAGGTGACAGAAGGGAAAAAGGTTAAAAGATTTATTCTTTACCCAGTCCCCAGCTTTTCAATAAGTGGATTTTAGATGATTCAATCCAAAATCTAAAATTCCCAGTCCCCAGTCCCCTAATAAAGTTTCAATTTACAAATTTCAAAGTAAAAAACACAATCGAGGAGATTTGATGAATCTTTCTTTTCAAGAACTAGGCATTTCACAAGAACGCGTTGAACACTTAGAAAAACTTGGTTTTACCGAACCTACCAACATTCAAGCGCAAGCTATTCCCCAACTGTTGTCGGGTAGAGATGTAGTAGGTCAATCACAAACGGGTACAGGCAAAACAGCTGCCTTTTCCCTGCCAATGCTAGAGCGGATTGATGTTCAGCAAAGAGGTGTGCAAGCCGTAGTTTTAACTCCTACCCGCGAGTTAGCCATTCAAGTTCACGATGCTGTGTCCCAATTTGTTGGTCATAGTGGCTTGCGGGTGTTAGCAATTTATGGTGGTCAATCAATT
Source organism: Anabaena sp. CCY 9402-a (assembly GCF_963920945.1). Classification (NCBI taxonomy): domain Bacteria; kingdom Bacillati; phylum Cyanobacteriota; class Cyanophyceae; order Nostocales; family Nostocaceae; genus Anabaena; species Anabaena sp. CCY 9402-a. Next base: position 7,228 of record NZ_CAWUDL010000070.1, on the reverse strand, counting down.
GATCGCCAAATTATGCAACTCAAGCGTGGTGTTCATGTAGTTGTCGGTACTCCCGGACGAGTCATTGACTTACTAGAACGGGGTAATCTGAAACTTGATCAAGTCAAGTGGTTTGTATTAGATGAAGCCGATGAAATGTTGAGCATGGGCTTTATCGATGATGTTGAGAGAATTCTCTCCCAAGCCCCTCAAGAACGCCAAACTGCTCTATTTTCAGCTACCATGCCACCATCTATTCGGATGTTGGTCAACAAGTTTTTGCGATCGCCTGTGACTGTCACAGTTGAGCAACCAAAAGCCACCCCCAACAAAATCAATCAGGTAGCTTATCTCATTCCTCGTCACTGGACAAAAGCCAAAGCATTACAGCCAATTCTGGAAATGGAAGACCCAGAAACCGCTTTAATCTTTGTCCGCACCAGACGCACCGCCGCCGAACTCACCAGTCTACTGCAAGCGGCTGGTCACAGTGTCGATGAATATCACGGCGATTTATCCCAACAAGCACGGGAGAGATTACTCAATCGTTTCCGTAATCGTCAGGTACGCTGGGTAGTAGCCACCGACATTGCTGCACGGGGTTTAGATGTCGATCAACTGTCCCATGTAATCAACTTTGACCTTCCCGATAGCGTTGAAACCTACGTTCACCGCATTGGACGGACAGGTCGCGCCGGGAAAGAAGGTACAGCAATCACCCTAGTACAACCCTTTGAGCGTCGCAAACAGCAAATCTTTGAACGCCATGTGCGGCAAAATTGGCAATTGCTTTCCATTCCCACACGGGCGCAAATCGAAGCACGCCACATCATGAAATTGCAAGGGCAAGTCAGAGAAGCTTTGGCTGGTGAACGTTTAGCTTCATTCTTGCCAATTATCAGCGAACTGATTGAACAATACGACGCACAGGCGATCGCAGCTGCGGCACTACAAATCGCTTACGATCAAACTCGTCCCGCGTGGTTAAGTTCGGATGTCGAAATTCCCGAAGAAACGACATCATCTCCCAAACCCAAACTCAGCAAGCGGCGTGAATTTTCTGGTGACAGAAACCGTTCTAACTGGAACAGATCCGATAACAATAACGGTGACGAAGACAGACGTGGAAGTTCCAAGCCAAAACTACGCTCAGGTCGTCGTGAGCCTTCAGTTTCCTCTGGTAATCAAAAGTTAGGCTCATCCGCAACTAGAGAATCAGCTTCATAGAGTGCGGAGTGCTGAGTATGATTTTGTCTACTCGGAACTCATAACTAATTGTTTTTATCAGCTTGTAGGAACATAGATAGTGATGCAATATTTCTAGTCTGATGTTCGCAATCTCATTCCTTAGAGCAGCTACAAGCTGAACATCCAGAATGGCAGATGGAACTAGTGGACGGTAATATCCTGGTTAGAGAACCATCGGATTATGCTTCAAAAAAAATAGATGCTGAGTTAATTCGATTACTTAGCAACTGGGTACGTCCGCGTAAACTTGGACGAGTAACTAGTTCGAGTGTTGGTTTTATTCTGCCTGAACTGGAAACAAAAAACGGTAATAAAGTTGAATGGGTGCTAAGTAGATGAGCAAAAATATTTACAGTCATTAAAAGCGTCCGCGTCTCCGAGACACGAACGCTTTTAATGACATAAATAATCTAAATCTAAAATTCTTCGTCCCCAGTTCCTATCTCCAAGGACGACTGACTTTTTCCAATTCCTGAACTTCATCGTCGCTTAACTTCCAACCTAACGCGCCAGCATTTTGTTGTACTTGTTCGGCAGTTTTTACCCCAGCAATAGGAATAACATTACCCTGAGCAATTAACCAATTTAAGGCAACTTGGGCTGGAGTGCGATCGCGTTTCTCCCCTAAGCTGCGTAATAAAGAAATCACTGGTGCGATTTTTTGCATTCCTTCCTGGCTAAATCTGGGATCTAATCTTCTTGCACCGCTAAGATTAGCAGAACTTTCAGGCGTATATTTCCCTGTAAGCAATCCCTGAGCTAAAGGACTATATGCCAAAATTGTTACACCCAACTCACGGGCAGTTGCCAAGATCCCTTCGCTTTCAATTTGGCGACTTAGTAAAGAATAGCGTACTTGGTTAACCGCTAATGGTATTCCTTTAGCTGCTAATATTTGATGAGCTTCGCGCATTTGTGCGGCGGAGTAATTACTAACACCAACCGCCGCAATTCTACCCCGCTTCACTTCATCGGCTAAGGTGTTCAACAAAGTTTCTTGACTTAAAAAGAAGGCAAAAGGCCAATGTACTTGATACAGGGCAATACTTTCTAATTGCAGGCGGTTCAGACTGTCTGTTAACGCATCAGTAACAGATTGTCCTGAAAATCGCCAAGGTAGGGGGCCAAATTTCGTGGCAATTTGTACTGGCTGCTGTGTTTGCTGAAGAAATTGTCCTAAAAATTTTTCTGATAGTCCTAGTCCGTAAACTTCTGCGGTATCAAAAAAGGTCACACCAGCTTCTAAAGCGGCGGTAAATGCTGCTTGTAACTGTTCTTGTCCGTAGTCGTCGCCATAATTCCAAAACAGTTTATCACCCCAAGCCCAAGTGCCAATGCAAAGGGGGGTGACAGATGGGCCATTTTTCCCCAATGTGATTGTTTCCACGATAGTAAATTTTAGTTTGTTTACATTTCTTTACTTTCTTAGTGTAGCTTTAGCATCATCGAGAAGTTGCCCTAAACTGCATGAAAATTGACAGATTGGGGATGGGCAGGGTTTATCTTAAGTTAAAGAACGACTAAATCCTGTAGTGTTTTCAGTGAATTATCAATGGCAACCAGCAATTTTGAGTCAATAAAACCTGAGTCTGTTAAGAGAGTGAATCTCTTCACTATGTTTCGCCTTGGCCTATTTCAAATGGGGTTGGCGATGATGTCTATTTTGACTCTGGGTGTACTAAACAGAGTCATGATTCAAGAAATAGCAATTCCGGCGACGTTAGTGGCGTTGGTATTAGCATTACCTGCATTTGTCTCTCCTTCGCGGATTTGGTTTGGTCAGATTTCCGATGCCAAGCCTTTGTGGGGTTATCACCGTACAGTTTATGTTTGGATAGGTGCAGCAATATTTGCGATCGCGGCTTTTTTAGCTGTACAAGTAATGTGGCAGTTAAATAGTGTAGCCAATGATTCTAGTGGCTGGGTGTGGACAACGGCTACTATTGGCTGGACAGCAGTTTTAGGGTTAGTTTTTGCCGTCTACGGTCTAGCAATTTGCGCTAGTGGTACGGCTTTTGCGGCTTTATTGGTGGATATCTCCGAGGAAGATAACCGTTCTAAAGTGGTGGGTGTAGTCTGGTCAATGTTGATGCTGGGGATTATTGTCGGGGCAATTATTAGTTCTAGTTTGCTCAAACAATTAACACCAGAAGCCAATATACTGACTTTACAGGCAGCAATTAACAGACTGTTTGTGATTGTGCCGGCGATTGTCTTTGGGTTGTCGTTTGTCGCTACCTGGGGTGTAGAAAAAAAGTATTCTTTCTACGCTAGCCGTTCTAGTCTCAGCAACCGGGAAGACAGCATCACCTTGGGTGCAGCGTGGAAGATTTTAACAGCTAGTCCCCAAACAGGGTTGTTTTTCACCTTTTTATTGGTGATGACATTTTCCTTGTTCATGCAAGACCCAATTCTCGAACCTTTTGCGGGTCAAGTGTTTAAAATGCCCTTGGCTGAAAGTACCAAACTCAACGTTTTTTATGGTACAGGTCTGTTAATTGCCTACGGAGTCACAGGCTTTCTGATTGTACCGCGCTTGGGTAAACGCAGAACTGCACGCTTGGGCTGTGTTTTAGTCGCATTTGCAGCGTTATTGTTGGGTGCGTCGGGATTTTCGGCTAATCCTGCCTTTTTGAAGTTTGCTTTAGTTTTATTTGGGTTAGCGACTGGGTTTTTAACGACAGCTGCAATTAGCTTGATGCTGGATCTCACAGTTGCGGAAAGCGCAGGTACATTTATTGGTGCTTGGGGATTAGCACAGTCCGTTTCTAGGGGACTAGCAGTAGTTGCAGGTGGTGCAGTTTTAGATTTAGGCCGGAATCTGCTACCAACATTAGAATTAGCCTATGGATTAGTATTTGCTTTGGAAGCTTTAGGTATGGTGCTGTCGATTTGGTTTCTCAATCGGGTAAACGTGACAGAATTTCAAACCAATACCAAGCAAGCGATCGCTTCTGTATTAGAAAGTGATTTAGACTAAAACGGCTTTGGTGAGAATTTATCAATGAATGATTTTTGGACGACAGTTCTCGATTTCGCCCAAACCACTACTACCAGGGTGGGAAAGCGACTCATGGAAGATTATGGTCAGGTGCAAGCTTTACAAAAAGCTGATGGTAGCTTGGTAACACAAGCCGACAAATGGGCTGATCAAGAAATTCGGGATGCGATCGCTTCTACTTTCTCTGGTTATGGAATCTTGAGTGAAGAAAGCGATCAGATTTTTCCTGGTACAGAATGGTGCTGGGTAATTGATCCTTTAGATGGAACAACCAACTTTACACGGGGTATTCCTATCTGGTCAATTTCTTTGGGTTTGTTATATCGAGGTACACCAATTTTTGGTTATGTCTATGTCCCACCTCTGAATCAAGCCTTTCACGGATTTTGGTCAGGTGATTCTGGTTTAAATACACCATCGGGAGCATTTCTTAATCATCACCCCATCCATACCAGTATTGATGCTCCCAGTAGTAATCATTTCTTTAATCTCTGTTCTCGCAGCTTGGCTGTGGTGCAACAAGGCTTTCCCTGCAAAATTCGGATGCTGGGTGTAGCTAGCTATAACTTCCTCACCGTTGCAGCTGGGGCAACTTTAGGCGGTGTAGAAGCAACACCCAAGGTATGGGACATAGCAGGAGCTTGGGTGATTGTGCAAGCGGCTGGCGGTAGTTGGATATCCCTGGATTCACAGCCATTTCCTTTGGTATCAGCAGAAGATTATAGCGATCGCTCTTTTCCTACCCTTGTTGTCAGTCGCTCGGAATTAGTGCCATTTTTTACCCCCTTTACTCAAAAGATGGAAATCTAACAAGTTTTTCCAGCTTTTTGCTCAAGAAAGGTAGGGGGCAGAAAAAATACTGCTCTGTACCTTTCTTCAATCAACTAGTTCAAAAAGTTTTGACTATTCCTTTAACTAATTTAATAGCCTGATCTCGCTCTTCAATTAAGCGGTTGATTTCTAAGGCAAACTTAGCACTGTGTTCCGCTAGGTAAATGATAACCTCAGTCGGAATCGCGATCGCCTGCAAATCTTGAACCACCGTCACAGTGACTAAGCTCCTTTGTCCCGCTAATAGTGACATTTCACCGAAACAATCCCCACCTGACAAACGAAATACTTCTTGATCTTCCCCTTGAGAATTTTTTACCGAGAGGCAAACACATCCATCCCAAACAATAAAAAATCCTTTGTCGATATTTCCCGCTTTGATAATACATTCACCTATGCCGTATTCTTCCACAATGGCATGACGAGCAAGTTTATTGATAGTGCTAGGGTCGAGAAATGCCAGATAAGGCAGTGCTTCCAAGTATTCTAATACTCTTTCCTGTGGAACTTCACTTTTTAACAAAGCTTGATCAACAGAATATTCCATTTGAGTCGGCAGAGGAATTGTTAACTTGTGACGCTTGGCAGCGTAGTAGATTATTTTTAACAAATCGCCTCTGATATCATCTTTCTTGGGATAATTATTGATGTAGATTTTTATCTCGTAATTGATGAAAAAATCCCCATATTCTTTGATGCGAACATTAGGTTCTGGATCGGCAATAATCCCTGGAGTTTCTAATGCAGCTTTTTTAATAATTTCTATAACATGATTAGGTAAATCATTATAAGAAAATTTAACAAAAACCCTTTCTGCATGGATGGGATTGAGTAAGGTGTAGTTTTCAAATGTTGTTTTCCCTAGTTCTCCATTTGGGATCACAATGATGTCTCTATTGCGGGTTTTCAGGCGAACAGCCCGCCAATTCATCTCGATTACTTCTCCTTCAAAATTTGTGCCTGAACGTGGCGAAATTTTTATCCAATCTCCTTCTTCAAAGGGTCTTTCCAAAAGTAACAGAAAACCTGAAACTAAGTTGCTTAAAGTATCTTGCAAAGCTAACGCCACTACTAAAGAACCAACCCCAAGAGCAGTTGTAATTTGTGCTAAGTCAATTTTCCAAATATTAGCCAGGATATGCACCCCGATAAGCAATACAACAGATGCTCGTGCTAACAAAAAATAGAGATTTGGTACTCTAATTTGCCAAGCTTTAGGTTTTTTGCGGGGTGTCAGGGTAGTGTTTAAAAAAGATAGTCCAGTGTAGATAATTGCCACCCAAAATAAAGTTTCGCCTATACGCACGAAGTTTCCTGAAGGTGCGAGAGTGAGAATCTGACGCATCACTAGCCAGGCAGTTAGAAAGGGCAAAACTAGATTCCGCAGATGTTGCAGCGTTTCTACGAAGGGTATATTCTGCCGTTGTAATCTCTCAATTACTTCGTTGAGTGCGATCGCCACTACAGGGACTCCCAACATCAGAGCAATTCCCCAAGTTAATATGTCTTGGCGCATGATCCTAAACCCCAATATTTTGATGCTCTACCTGAGCCGCAGCATCTTTCATAATTTCACTCAAAAATTTATAGGCTTCTTCCCAGGCTCGCCGGACTTGGGGAGTAAATGCTTCGCCTAAACCTTGCTCTAGCGTCCAGAGTAAAGCTTCCCCCACAAGATCATAATATTCCTCCTTCACTCCGTAACCTGCGTGTCTTTTACCCAGTTCTTGCACAGCTTTAATCACTGCTGCTGGGTTACGTAATCCTTCAACAGCGATCGCTAGTGTACTCATCAGCTTACGTTGTTGCTCTTCCATATTTCCTTTAAATAAAGGTCGCAAAGAGGGACTTAATTCAAATAGTCGCTGATAAAATAGTTCGGCAACGGTAGCTGCTATTGGCTGAACTTTTGCAAAGGATGATTGTACCAGGTCTACTTTACTCATTGATACCCTAGTGGCAGCAACCAAAATCCATGTATCCACTTCGCCAATCATATCAATCTGCATTCGTCGATATTGCACCAAAGTGTAAGAGTCTGCCACCCACTCATAGGCAGCACGAGTCATCACAATGCTATTGAGTTCCGCTTGAGTGTACAAGCGCATGACTAATTGACATCCTCCCACCACTGATTCGGAGTACCGAATGCAGTGGGGGATTCCAAGA